>QIHU01000566.1 GCA_003231035.1 Acidobacteriota bacterium | reverse complement strand
CGGCCCCAAAGTCGGCTCCGGCGGCTCCCTCTCCCCGCGCGGCGACTGGCGAGCCCCGAGCGACGCCTCGGCGGATTTGTGGCTGCGCGAGTTGGAGGAGCGGGTGCCACTAGTCAAGATCGCTCCACTGGAGTAGCCATGATCGTTCGAGTAACTGAAGCCAGACTGGTCCGCGACTTTGTCGTTTGGCTGCGATTCAATGATGGTACCCAAGGCGAGGTAGACCTCGCGGATGAACTGGACGGGCCTATCTTCGAGCCACTCAAAGTTCAGCGGGTGTTCGCAGGCTTCCGGTTGGATCCAGAACTGCACACACTCGTGTGGCCGAATGGTGCCGACCTCGCTCCTGAGTTCTTACACGAGCACCTCCATGTTCCCGCATGACTCGAATCGGCTGAAGCGCATGGCGAAGGAGAGGCCAAGGGCAGCTCGGTCGAAGTCCGGCTATGCGGAATCGGGGAGCGGTCTTGCGCCGGACGATGGACTGCCATCCCCAGTCCGCAGCGGATGGGAGGAGGCTGCGAGAGAACTCGCGAAAGAGGGTGAGGATTACTTGCTCGACGAGCCTAGGGCGACCCTGTTCGATGAGCAGGAGTGGGAGTGGTGAAGAGACGGAAGTCCTGATGAGCACTGTGGCAAGAACTTCAGCTTTCGGCTACGTTGCTACACCAACCCTGGTGACGAATGCCACCATTCATCGGCAAGACTGTTCCAGGGTCTCGAGATCCGAGCGGGCTTTCTGGATCTGTTCTTCCAAGTCACCGACGATCCCGCTCGCCGAAGACTCTCTTCCCTGGAGATCCTCGATCCTCGCCGAGAGTGCCACCCAACGTTCTAGAAGTTCCGGTTGGGAGTCGATCTGTCTCGAGGAGAATCCTAAGCGGCGAAGAGCTGTATCCCGGTGCCAGGTCCAGAACGCCCTACGCTTTTCGGGTCGAGTGCGGGCTTCGAGAACTCCTGGGCGAATCCTACGTAGCCAATCGACGAGGTCTCGCATGTCAGGATTGTTTTCCACCGTCGGTAGCTGTCTGGCGAAACAATAGTCCTCGCCGTTCTTACGCAGCCACTCCAACCACCGCACCACCTCCGCCTCTGGGACTCCACGCTTCATGAGGATCTCACCCACGAGGTAGTATTCGTGGGCAAGAGTGGTGTTGCAAACCGCCGGGTTGTCCGTGTTAACGGAAACACGAACTCCGCGGGCCAGCCGCTGGTTCTCATCCAGCGTCAGCTGAAACAGATGGTGTTGCTCGTAGCGAGCCATGGGGCCAATGATGCGGTTGGAAGAGGGGTTCACCTCCACGATCATCTCTCTTTCCTGAATGATCCCTTTCATCTTCTCTTCCGCCCGGCTGCATAGGGCGAGCCAGAGCGGTCCCTGTTCTTGCATATCGACGACGATGGTCTGCTCACCGTTGGCTTTCACCTTGGGGCTAAGCCAGTAGAGGGCTAGCAAGAGATGAGCGTTGCGTGAACCGATAGTCTTTTTGCACTTCCTCAGGATTCGTTCCTGTACGGAATCCCACCGCCGATCCTCCTCACAGAAGCCTTGGGATGACCTCATCTTGAACTCGCCCTGCAATAGCGCTGTCAGATCTACAGCGTAGGGGTCGAGTTGGCGCAAAGTCCAAGCATCCCAGAGTGCCAAGGGCGACCAGTCCCAGTCCAGCAGGCCCCGGTGCGGTTGCTCGAAGGTGTCCACCGGTCCGGTGTGCCGTCGCCTGCGTTCCAGACCTAAGGGATCGTAGAGAGAGCTCAGAGCAGAGCTGTAGATTTCCCAACTCAAGCGCTGGATCGTATCCTCAAAACCCAGTTGTCCTACCACTCTGTCGCCCGGACCCAGGAAATGGTGCACCCAAACCAGGGTGTCCAGCCACTCCATCTTCGATAGCACCGCTTGGTATCCATTGTGCTCTAGCCAGATCTCTGGCTCCAAAGCCAGAGCGGTGCCATGGCCCAGCCGGTCCCCCGGCTGGGGAGCCAGAAACTTCACCACTTCGTGGATGGCCCGTAGGCCCGAGAGAAGATGGCGAAAATCCTCACCCACGTGGTAAGTCATGCCCAGCCTACGCCCATCGCTCAACCGTTGAATCTTCGGCTCGAGATCGTAGAAAGGCGAGAAGCGGTTACGCCTATGCCCCTGGCGAGTGGTGGAGATGGGCAACTCCCTCAAGAATCGGAAGACCGGAGCGAAAACCTCCGGCGGCGTGGCCAGTTCAAGGTTGCAGGCGTCGATACCGACGATGAAGGGCACCACCGGGGTCGGTCGTCGCAGAAGGCGGTAGAGCCGCATCGCCTCGCCGCGCACCCGTCGCCGACGCAAACCCCACCGCAGCCTTGGCACCGGTGGTTCCAGTTTGCCGCCCAACCCTTTGTCCTCCAGGTGCTCGTGCTCTTTCTTGAAGTGCACGACGAGGCCAAACTTGTCGAGCCTCCTCCCCCTCGGTCGGGCGTAGGCCAGAATCCAGGGTACCAAGTCCTGGGCCGAGTCCGGTGGCCCGACCCGCCCCTCTAGCACCCGCAAGCCACGCCAACCGCGCAGCCGCTCGAACACCAGGTCCGCTTCCTGCAAGGCGGAGAGATGGCGCAGCTTACGCTGAGGTGCACCGTAGAACTCGCGAAAGAAACTCAGTCCCGTCGTTTGCCCCCGCTGCGTCACCATCTGCCAATGGTGAGTGCGGCAGACCATGTAGCGATACAGAGCCTCGTGGAGAAAGTGTCTACGGGGATCTTCCTCTAGTTTCTTCTCGCCCTGCCTCAGGTCTTTCTCGCGACTGCTCTCTCCCTGAGCCTTGTGTTGTTCTTGCCGGGCTGAGAGCCGCACCAATTGCAGATGGGCCGCGAGGTGAAGCCGGTGGACAAAGTCCTGCCGGCGGCGCAAGTCCTCCGGCACGTTTCCCGGTAGGTGCCCGGTCTTCCACCCCTCGTCCAAACGGTGAGAAGTGGGGCTGATCCAACGTAGGAGAAAACGGAACTGCGGATCGATCTGCAAGTTGACTACCGGCACCGGCCTTGGCGTCCCCTCCCACGGCTCCGAGGGAAACCCAGCGGAGCCCTCCGTATTGAACTCGGAATCATCGTTCTCTCCCGGTCGCCGGTTTCCGGTAACACAGATCTGGATTTTGCGAAGGAGGGTTCGCGCGGCTTCTCGCTCCTCCTCTTCCGACCGAGCGAAATAGATACTGTCCATGAGAGTCAGTAGTTGCCGTGGCTGCACGGCGGTCGCATCGCCGGGACTCTCGCCCTTTCTGCTCGCACGGCTCTTCGCCAAAGACATCCACACCGCCAGCGCCAACAGCCGACCGGCGAAGAGGTTGAGCAGCAGAAGGCGCCGTTCTTCCTGGTTTCGGCCGCGAATGGCGGAGGAGGTGATGGGTTTCAGCAGGTTGTCCGCCCAGGTTTCCTCGGCGCTCACCACCGCCTTCAGGTGAAGGTGGCTCTCGCTCAACCCTTGGCGCACCACGCTGCGCATGCCAAATGAATTGCTCGGTAGCAGAGTGACCAACTCGGGCAACCGCAAAGCCTCTTCGAAACTCATCACCCCTTCGCTCACCGCCTGAGCGTGGGAATGGCGAACGATATGCCCGAGGGGCAAGCGCAAGGCCAGTTCGTGCAGATCCTCCATCCGGCCATCGCGGATGCACGGCTCGGTGCCGTTCCATAGGAAGAAGTACTCGTTGAGGAATCGAAAGCAATCAATCAGATCGAAGTTGGGCGGTGGGGAGAGACTTGGCACTCCACTTTGCCGCTGCTTTGGTAGCTTGGCGGGTCTGCGTGATTGTCGGCGGTGTTCGCGCCTGGCACCGCTTACAATGTCGTCCACATTATCGTAGGAGTATGTGGGCAACTCTCCTAGCAGCCAGCCGCGCTCTCGATCCCTGAACGGTCGCTCTCGGGCACTCCAAGCGATCGGCAGCCGGCTACCGAAATCCCCTTCCGCCCAGGCGAGGATCGGCCCCACCTGCCCGAGGAGGTCGAAGGGGAGGGAGGAGAGGGTCAACTCGAACTCTTCTTCCGTGGATTGCCTTTCGCTTTCGCCTTGGAAGATGTTCCGCCGAGCTGGCTTTTCGGGGGTTCGACCTGCTTAACAATGACTTCTCCGACCGGTTTAACCTCGATCTGTTGAGGCAGAACGACTTCGACCCGATCCGCCATTTTGACCGCAACTTCTTTTTCCACATGGACTTTCAGATTCTTGGGTGGCAGGGTGGCAAACTGCTCGGGATCGGCCCTCTCGATGGCAAGCTCTGGTCCGACCAGAGCCGGGAGCGTCAGCTTCCCTGTCTCAGTCTTCCACTCATGCTGCGTGAGCTCCTGCCAGTCCTTAGCACGAATCCTGAGCCGAGGCAGCAGTCCCATCCTGGCCAGTTGACTAGCCTGAAGCTTGTCGGCGCTGGCCACCGTGCATGGAGTGCCTTCAGATCCGGTTGTGTCCACTTGGGGTTCTTCGTCCGCGTTGGAACCTGCGTCCAGAGTGTGCTGAGACTCGGTTGCGCCTACTTGGTCTTTTTCGTCTGCACGGTCTGTAGGGTTGGTGGTGGGGTCGCAAAGTTGATTGAACACCGTAGCTGATTCGCTCTTGTCCCCTGTAGCAGACGTGATCCGGTGCCCGAAGCATTCCTGGCTCTTGTAGAAAACCGGACAAGAGAGCAGGAGCTTCAGGATAGGTGAGCAACCACGCCAGTATTCCAGCAGGATGTCACTCCAGGCACCAGCCGCTACCGCCGCGGTCCACAGGAACTTGCGCTTATTTGGGTCGACTTTTGGATCTGATTTGGGAGAACACCCAGACCGCGTCTTGGCAATATTCTGCCAATGCTCAATCCGCTTCTGTTCCTCCATATACGTGGAGCTGAGGCGCGGCCATAACCCGCCCAGAACAGCGTCACCGTGTATCCGCCGCATGAAGCAATCGCCCCAGCCGGTAACCACTTTCCCCGCCGGCAAGGGGTAAATCACGTCCCGCCAATTTGACTCCAGCCAGGTTGCCAAGTTCTTGGCAAGGACTTCGATCTCTCTGTTCAGACACTCCTTTTGCGGTTCCCAGCGGTAGTAGCCATGAAGGAGCTGTTCTTCATTCGTCCCCTGGCTGAGCATGGTGCCGGGAACGAGGCCATTCAAGCAGTGAGAACGAACTAGCCGAGCAAGCTCCTTTACCAACAGACCATTCGAGGGCTTCTCACCTTCGCAATCCGTACCTTCAGCTCCTCTAGGTCTTGACAGATCGTTCAGAAGATCTCGCTGGCGCAACCCCACCTCCAAAGCTTTGCCGATAAAGGCGAGGCCGCGCCAGAGAGAGAAGGTGGCCCAGAAACGCCCTCGGCTGTATCCACAGCAGCTCCAGATCCGTAGCAAAAGGTGGCCTTGCCAAGCCTCTCCCGGTTGGTCTTCTTCTTTCCTCCCACCCGGAGCCTCCGGGTCGCTCACCGACGCCAACGCCTCATGGTACCCCCGAGGATTCAAAAACAGCATGCCAAAAGCAAAAATCTCCCTCTTGGCGTCGGCCATGCGAACCGCGTTGATCGAGGCATGGTGTAGGTCCCAACCGTTGCCGCTAATCTGGCTTCGCACTGGCTCGTTGGACGAGGTCACCTCGGCCCAATCTCGGGCTTTGATCTGGGGAAGGTAGAAGCCCATGGTGACATTGAGAAACCAGAGTAAACCCTCGACGGAAGGAAAGGTCAGGCGCCGCCGAATCTGCCGCTGAGACTCCTTGCCATCGTCCTCCCACCGCTGATCGAGGTCCCCACTTCCCGTCTTTTCGCTCTCTTTTTCTTTCTTCCGGCGTTCGAGGAGTGGTCTCTCCTCATCTCCGTAAGGCTCCTCTCCACCCATCCACGGACGGAAGATGTTAGCCGCGAGCAACGAAAGAACCTGGCTGCGCCGGTAGTCGGCGCGATTGAACCAGCGGTCCAAGACCGTGCGCCTAGTAGCCCGATCCTGGGCCAGGATCCGCTCGACGACCACACTGCGCAACTCGCGGGGAGTCCAGCTATAAAGATCCTCTAGGAAAATTCCCAGTTCTCGAAGAATGTCGCGGTGAACATTGAGCAGAGACCAAGTGGCGCCGTTGAAGATCGTCGCCCAGGTGGCGTTGATTCGCTCCTCTCGCAGGCGCTTGGCTAGAATCCAGTAGCCGGTTTCCCAATTCGTCTTGAGGTTCTTGTCGCCCCAGGCGCTCATGAACCCTTGAGGCTCGATGCTCCACATCCCGTCGAGTCGGAACGAGGGCCCACCTTTGCGCCAGGTCTCGGCGCCATCCTCATCGGCGAATACCTTTCGTTCACCCTCTGTAGCGCTGTCCAAGAGCTGCTTCTTCCCCAATCCCGCCATCCTGCCGAACTGCGGGGTCCTCAGCGCAGCGATCCGGCTATCGTCCATGGCATCAACAACCTGAAGCTGGCGGCGTAGAGTCGAAGGTCTCAGGGCCGCCTTGACCTGGTGGGTATCGTCCTTGTCCGGGTGACCGAAGAGAAGGAAGCTCGAAGTGATCAGCAACTCCAATATCTCCAGACCTTCCTCCTCCCGCGGAGGGGAACCGGAGGTTAGAACTGCTCGCTGAACTCGAGCGGGAGCCGGGCCGAGACGGATGCGGTTACGTACGGGAAAGCAGCGGGCGAGGAACTGTACGGCGAGCTTCGAACTGACCGGTAGACTGTTGTTGGACTGCGGTGGCTCGTAGGCGCCATCCTTTAGATTGTTGCGATAGGCTACCTCGATAAGCTCTTCGGACATACGGTCAGTGAACGTGAAAACCGGGACCAACTTCGGATGAGTTAAGAAGCTCTGATAGGTACTCAGAGAATCGACTAGGTGATGGGGAGCCATGTCCAGGTCGTCGACCGGCAGCAAGATAATCTTGGCGCCGAAAGCTCGGGCTAGGCGATCGACAAAGTCACCGAGGGCACGACGTAACCGCAAGCCGCTGGTGTGGCGCTCCAACTTCTGGAGGCTCAATCCCAAGGGGTCGTACTCGCGGCCTTCCTCCGGTTCGTCCAACACTCGCAGATACTCGTTGACTTCCTGAAAGGCCAGCTGAGTTGGCGATAGCCCCTGAGCTTCACCATAGGTGCTCTTGCGCTGCTCTTCCCGCTCCTGCTCCAGTGCCGAAGCCAAGAAGGCGTACAGGAACTGGTCTTGGCTTCTCCAGGTCGTGGGGTCCATCACAGGCAGTGATACCACCGCGTCCATCTCGCCAAAATCGGCTCCAAAGACAGCGCTCCCCTGCTGTTGAATTTCATTTGTTAAGGTTTTCAAGAGACTACTCTTGCCTGACCCAGACGGACCGAAGATGGCGATGGAGAGGTGTGGCAAGTCTTGATTCAGGACAACTCCTTCAGCTCCTTTTTGCTGGTCCTTGGTAGCCTTGACAAGGTCTATCTGCCGCTGCAGGAGGTGGCCCAATCGCTTGAGATCCGTCCGCCAGAGATTGGCGCGGGCCAGATAGGCTCGCGGCGCTCTGGAAAATGCTAGATTGATTTCAACTTGCTGTTGATTTCGCGTCCTGCTCCCTTTGTTACTCTTCACGTCCCTGCCCTTTCCCAGGTAGCTGAGCCTCTAGCCACTCGGCCTGGCGTTTGATCTTGTTGTACTCGCTGCGATTCAACTCCAAGCAGCACTTTCTGCACAGGATTCCCAGTGCGGTGGACCCCACAACGACTACGGCGATATAGATGAGCAGCCGCGGACCCGATAGGGAGAAGGAAGATGCGCAGCCGAGCAGGAACAAGGACAAACCAAGGCCGAGGAAAACTGAGTTTAGTGCCCATCCGCGGCAGATTCGCATCCGGCTTCGACCGTACTCCAGGTTGGCCCAAAGAAAGCTGCCGTGAAGTGCCAGGGTCCGGCGCAGGTGATAGTAGCGCTCCCGATAATGCTCTCGGTCTCGGTCTCGGTCTCGGTCTCGGTCTCGGTCCCGGTCATGATTCTCTCTAAAGGTCCGGTAAAGGTCCTCCTTGTCTGAGTCGCTGAAGAGTCTGTCGGCAAGGCGATCCGTGACGATTCCAAAGACATAGGCCAGCGTTAGCGTCGGAACCAGCCAGACGATCGGATCCGCCAGCTCGAAGAGACCGTGATTGGTGTCGAGCGGGTTGTAGCCGAAGCAACCCGCGACGGCCAGGAATACCCCGGCCAAAGTCCCAAAGCCTATGGCCAGAAGCTCGACGAATACCGGAGTCGTTGTCATAGTCACTCCTCAGAACATGGATCTGAACAGAACACAGCTGGATGACGCCATGCCTAATGTTCATACGTTGATCGTTTTTTCTCTATGAGAAGCCTCAGGATAGCATGCCGTCCGAAGTAGCTAAAAAATACGCAGGTAAACGGTGATGGCGTGAGGTGGTCCTTCGCTATGATGTCGGGCGCGCCCGACGCACCGACTCACTCATCTATGCTGAAGGAGAAACCCAGATGACGGCACAGGCAACGGGACCGTTCGAGATCAAGATGGCTCCCCTCGACACCTACAACCAGGCCGAGGGGGCGGGCATCGCGCGATTCTCGATCGATAAGGAGTACTCCGGCGACATCGAAGCGACCAGCCAGGGCGAGATGGTGAGCGCCGGCTCGCCGCAAGAGGGTAGGGCGGGCTATGTGGCGATGGAGCGCGTCACCGGAACGTTGGCGGGGCGCCAGGGCAGCTTCGTGCTGCAACATAGCTCCACCATGGACGGCGACAGACAGAGCCAGTCGATCGCCGTGGTTCCCGGAACGACCACCGGGGAGCTGACCGGCCTCACCGGTACGATGCGGATCCTGAATGAGGCCGGCGCTCACTCCTACGAGTTCGACTACAGCTTGTCGGAGCCGGCGTAGGCGACTCCCTCAGCGCCAACTTAGGAGCGGCCCAAGGGCAAACTCGGCAAGAATTCGGGCGGGTGGCGTAGCTTCGACGCCTGTTCGTATCCGTAGGCGATCTTGAGTAGGGTGGGCTCGCTCAAGGCACGGCCGAAGAAGGAGATACCCACCGGTAGACCGTTGACATAGCCGGCCGGCACGGTGATGTTCGGGTAGC
>QIHU01000458.1 GCA_003231035.1 Acidobacteriota bacterium | reverse complement strand
CGGCCACCCCTTGGCGTTCTAGGTTGCGGCATGCCTCAGGGGTCGGCGCCAGGTGCAAGTCGGCGAGATTGCCGAGCAGGGTCCGGTTCATCTCTTCGGGAAAGGGATCGTTCTTGACGTGGGTCCGCAACCCCGCTTCCAGATGAGCGACCGATATTTGACGATAGAAAGCGGCTAGCGCCGCCATCGCCACGGTGGTGGTGTCCCCCTGGACCACTACCCAGCTGGGCTCGATACTTTCGAGAAGTCCGTCGACTCCTTGGAGGAGAGCCGCTGACAAGCCCGCGAGAGTTTGCTCCGGGCGCATTAGCCGCAGGTCGTGGTCCGGCTTAAGCTCGAAGGCATCGAGGATCGGGTCGATCAATTCTCGGTGCTGCCCGGTGCTCAACAGGCGGTAGGGTACCCCGCGCGCGACCAGCTCGTGGACCACCGGCGCTAGCTTGATCACCTCTGGACGGGTGCCGACAAAGACGGCGACCGGGTGGCGTTGCGAGATCGTTCGTTTCACGGAGCGGGCTCGGGCGGTGGAACCTGCTTGGCCCCGGCGGCTTGCTCGTCCTCTTCGATCAGCACCATGTCGATCCAGGTCAAGCGCTCTAGTCCCAGGGTACCGCGCTCCAGGGTCTTGGGATCGATCAGCGTAAAATTCGGCTCGAAGCGAACTGGACAGTCGGCGGGAAAGGAGGTGGGTAGCAGGCTCACCCGCAAGTCGTGGCTCAGGGCTCCGCCAAACTTACCGCGCCCTGAATTACAGCCCGCGATGATGGTGAAGTTCGGTCGGCGCTGCCCCTCGGCGAAGACGACACGCAGATCGTGCTCTTCAGCATCCAGCAAGCGCACCGACATGCGCAAAGATCGTTGCTCGCTCAAGCCGTGGACCCACAATTCGCCCTTTCCCTCGAGCCAACGATTGCCGGGCAGTTGCCGCTCCTCGGCCGCGGCCGGTTGTTTCCAGGAGCCGACGAAAGAGAGGGATGGGAGGTCAGACGAAGGCTCGGGGACGACCACCTCGGCAACCTTGTAAGCCCCGCGGTGGCCTTGGACCCCATCGATCGCCAAGACCAGTCGCCGCCGACTCTCGTCGACCACGCCAATCCGCAGGGGGTAGCGCCCGGCGGGAAGCGGCTCGGACAACGCCGACTGCCACAAGGTGATCGGCGTGGTGATCAAGCAACCCTTCACCCGGGCCACCGAGAAGGGGCGGTCGAAGGTGCGCACGATCTCTCCGGCCTCATTGAGGAGATGAATGAAGAAGGTCATCGGCCCCTCGGGCAGCTGCTCCAAGCAGCGCATACTCATCGGCACCACCACCAGGGCTCCGTAGGGAAGGGGAATCTCAGTGGTCGGCACTTCCAGAGATACTTGCGGTCTCTCCCCTCCCCAGCACCCGGCGAGAAAAAGGAGGGCAAGCACCAGCCAAGCGGACAGTCGCACGGTGGGCACTCGGTGACGAAAAATTTTCATACGGAGTATCTTCACTTCGGGGACTCCTCGCCTTCAAACGACACCTGCGGACAGGCTTGCGAAATCGCCAGGCAACCTAACATAACCACGCAACCCGCGCACAGCTGTAGACTTCGCGCACGGCCCTTGTCCGGTCCAAGAGGGGCGCCTCTAGAATCAATTCCTGATCACCAATTTGAGCTTCTTGTGAACAAACTACCTCCCTTCTTCTGGACTTTCGCGCCTCTTGTGCTATGGCTGGTAGCCTGCACGCCAGAGTCGCCTTCGCGCGGCGAGCACAGCGCGGCACCTCCTCGTCATCTGCTACTCATTTCCGTCGACACGCTGCGCGCCGACCACCTCTCGGCCTACGGCTATCGGCGGCAGACCTCTCCATGGCTCGAAACCGCTAGCAAGGAGGGGGTCCTATTCGAGCGAGCGATCAGCCAATGGCCCAAGACCGGCCCTTCCTTCGCCTCGCTCTTCACCGGCCAGTATCCCCAGTCGACCGGCTTGACTCACCAGGCGGCGATCCACATTCCCGACGAGTACTTGACCCTGCCCGAACTGCTCCAAGGAGCCGGCTTCACCACCGCCGCGGTGATGTCCAACGGCGTCTTGTCGCGCGACTTGGGCTGGGACCGGGGATTTGGTGAGTACTTGCAGACCTGGGACCTGGCCCCGGAAGTGACCGACGACCCGGTCGAGTATCGCAAGACGATGAACGCCCGGCGGGTCAACGAGCTGGCCTTACCTCTGCTCACCAAACACCGCAACGCCGAACGGCTCTTCGCGTGGATCCACTTCTCAGACCCCCACGCCCCATACCTCCTGCCTGAGGGAGAGGAGAATCCATTCCTCGACGACGGCCTCGACCTGGGCCAGACGATTCCGCCTCACGAAGCCGCGCGTAAGGCCGTTCCCGGCGAGCCTCGTCCACTCCCCTTCTACGTTTCCCAGTACGATGCCAACGTTCGTTTCGTCGATTCGGAGATCGGCCGTCTGTTCGACCACGCCCGGAAGCTGGGGCTGCTGGACGACGCGCTGGTCATCTTCACCGCCGATCACGGCGAGAGTCTCGGCGAGCATCGATACTTCTTCGGCCACGGCCGCCAGCCCTACAACGCGGGCGCCCATGTACCCCTGGTCTTTTGGCTGCCCTCGGGTCTCGGCGCCGGCCGCCGTGTCGCCCAGCCGGTCGAATTGGTCGATCTCTACCCCACGGTGATCGAACTCGCCCTCCCGGAGCAGGCGGTACCTGACCTCGAGGGGCGAAGTTTGGCGCCGTGGCTAGTCGCTCGGATCCCGCCCGTCAGCGATCGATCGCGGCCCGCCTTCTCCGCGGCGGGCGGTGGCTCACCCTTGACTCATTTCCGGTCTGTCCAGACTTTGGACTGGAAGCTGATCTACCATCCCCGCTTCCGTCACAAGGGCGAGGAGATAGCGCGGCGGTGGGAACTCTACGACCTCAACGCCGACCCGGACGAGAACTATAACCTGATTGACCAACGGCCCCCCGCCCTGCGCGAGCTGCGCGCCCAACTGAACGGCTGGATGCAGGGCAGCGAGTGGATTCGACGGGATCGTAGTCAAATCCAAGAGCACAGCGAAGAGACGCTCAAGGCGCTCAAGGCGTTGGGGTACGTCGACTAGTCCAGATAACCCAGCGCCTTGAGTTCGCGAATGGTCTCTTCATCCAGCTGAACCCTTTCAGCTTTGCGAGCCCCCCGTTGCTCGACCACGGCCAGGGCCAGTCTCTCTAGCCGCAAGGGCTCACCCGAAAGTGCGAGCGGGCTCCGCGCGGTCAGGGACAGGAGATTGTCCTGCTCGCCCGGATCGGCCACGAGGTCGTACAACTCGTCGTCGCGATGCTGATGATGGATGTACTTGTAGCGCTCGTTGCGCACCCCGACCACCGGGTAGCCCCCTTCCTGGGCAATCTCGATCACCGCATCGCCGCAGTGCTCCATCTCTTCCGGTCGCTCGCCGAGCCGGATCAGCGGTACCAGGCTACACCCCGCGAGATCGGCCTTCGCCTGCACTCCCACCAATTCGAGCAGGGTCGGATAGAGGTCGACCAGCCGCACCTGGTCAGCGATCCGCTTGCCCGCCGAGCGGTTGGCCGGCAACTTGATGATCAGCGGTACGCGGACCAACTCTTCGTAAGGGTCGGTGCTATGCGAGATAAAGCCATGCTCGCCGAAGCCGTCCCCGTGATCGGAGGTCAAGACGATCAGACTGTTGGCGTAGCGCCCCTCCCGCTTGAGGAAGGCGAAGAGGGTCGCCAGTCGATCGTCAATCGCGCGCAGTTGACCGTCGTAGTAGGCCCGCAGCTGGGTCAATTGGGCCGCTGTCAAGCGCTCCTCACCGCTGCGCACTCGCTGCAGGAAGGTGCCCCACCGCGCGAGGTCGATGCCGTCGTAGAAGGCTAGATCGGCGGCCCCACCGAACAGGGTGGTGTACGGAGGCTCTGGCCGGTAGGGGTCGTGCAGATCGATGTAGTGAAGATAGGAGAAGAAAGGGTAGCGCCGGCCACCACCGCGCAGCCAGCGGGTGAAACGGCGGTGGATGCGCTCGATGCTCCCCTGCTGGTCTTGATAGTCGACGAAGCCCTGGGCGAATCCCTGGCCACCGCGCAGGTGGCTATTTTGTACCCAGGCGGCGGTCAGATAGCCGTGGTCTCGCAGTACCTCGGCCAGGGTGGTCTCCGCCGCGGAGAGCACGTCGGCGGTCACCGAGTCGGGATCTTCGGGATCTTCGCGGTGGCTGCCCCAGTAGACGCCATGTTGGTAGGGGTAGCGGCCGGTGAACAAGGAAGCGATGCTGCTCTTGGTGAAGGTGCTGGCGCTCACCGCCTGTTCGAAGAGGATGCCGTCAGCCGCCAGACTGTCGATCGCCGGGGTGGTCGCTCGGGGATAGCCATAGCTGCCCAGTTCATCGGCGCGCAGGGCGTCCACCAGGAGGACGATCACGTCCACCCGCTCTTTCTCTTGTCCCGGCTGGAAGAGGATGGCGGCCAACAACCCCAACCCGGCCACCAGCACCCAGGGTGCGAAGGAGAGCCAGCCTCGATAGCGAGGAGCTCGCGGCCGCGCGGTGCTCGCTCCCGGCCTGAGTACGAGGGAGAAAAGAACCGCCGCCACCACCGCCGCGGCGACGAGGATCAAGTTGGGTTTCAGCCCGTGGGCTTCAAAGAGTTCCGCGGGGCGAATTCCCAATTCGCGGTTGAGTCGGTAGCCAAGCCAAGCGATGGGCATGGCCAAGGCCAGAGCGGTCGCCAGAAGAGCGCCCCAAGCAGTGGTTGCCGCTCGCCTCAGGAGCCGGAAGGTGAGCTTGGAAAGCAGGAAGAAGAGAGCACCGAGGAGAAGCCCTTCCGTGGCGAGAGGAACAACCGAAGTCAGGAGGAGGGCGGGAAATCCCGCGCGCGCCATCGCCACACCGTCCCACAAGGCCGCGAAGAGGCCCAAGAGGAGACCCAGACTCAGTGGCCAGGCCACGCCCCATCGCACCTTCACCCTTCTTATCCTCAGGGCGCCGCGGCTTGCGAGGACAGTGCCACTCGCGGCGCCTCGCCCGCGGCGGCGGCTCGATAGAGGCGATGATGGATCTCGGCGACGGAATCCCAGTTGAGTTCCTCGGCCACGCACAGCCTCGCGGCCTCGCCCAAACGGTGGGCCAGTTGTCGATCGTCGAGTACTTCGTTCACCGCATGGGCCAACGCCTTGGGATCCTGCTCCTCGACCAAGAGACCCGAAACCCCGTGTTCGATCGCCAGAGGCATGCCCGAAACATCGCTGGCCACCACCGGTCGACCCGCCGCCATCGCCTCTAGAACGACGATCGGTAGGCCGTCGACATTGCCCTTGGGATCGCGAATCGAGGGCATCACGAAGACTTCCGCGGCGGCGATCAACGCCAGGACCTCGGGGTGAGAGAGGCCGCCGGTGAAGAGAACTCGATCTCCCAGCTCGAGTTGCGTCGCCTGGGCGCGCAATTCGTCCTCGATGTCGCCTCCGCCGCCGATAACGATGCGCACTGTCGAGTCCCGCGCCAAGATCTCGGGAGCCGCTTCCAGGAGGTAGCGAAACCCCTTCTTGTAGACCAAGCGGCCGACGGCGACCACCAGCCGGCCGGAGAGGTCGAAACGCTCTTGCAGCTCCGCCGCGGCGGTACCGATCGCAGGTTCCACTTCGGTTCCGTTGGCCACCAGGAGCACCCTATCCGCCTGCTCCTCTCCACCAATTGCCAACAACCGGTCGCGCAACTCCGAGCTGCACGAAGTCACATGGGCGGCGCCGCGCAGTGCCCTGCGGGCCAGGGCTCTGAAGAGTCCGTTGCGCTCCGCCATGAAGACGTCGGATCCATGCAGGGTGGCCGCGTAAGGAATGCCGGCGGCGGCGGCGGCCCGCGCCGCGACGAAGCCGTTGGGCAGAATCCAATGCGCGTGGACCAGTTCAATCTTCTGCCGGGCAATCAACCGCCGCAAGGCGAGCTCGGCGGCGGCGAAATAAAGCGGAGCCTGCAAGTAGGCCCCCACCCGCAGCCCTACGTCGCGCTTCATCGTTCGGGAATAACCTAGCTGATGAGCGCTGTCGGGAAAGACGTAGCGGAAGGAATGGATCTTGAGTGGACCGTCAGGAGCGGGAGCGAGTAGCGGGTCGAAAGGGAGCAAGACATGCATCTCGTGGCCACGCTTGGCCAGCGCCAGGCAGAGCCGCTCGACAAACGGACCATGGGTGTCCCCGGGGAACCGCGGGAAGCTATGGGCGAGGACCGCGATTCTCATGGTGGCGGGCTCCTGCGAGCGGGTTCGATGGGGCTTGGGCGAAGACGCGAAAGCTACTGAGCGGTGGCACCGAAGTTGGTTGCGAGCGCCGCCAAGTCGACTCCGTCAACGATCCCGTCGCTGTTGAAATCGGCGAGCGGATCGTAGGCGGTAGCAAAGGTGGTGGCGCCGAAGGCGAAGCCGAAAACCACCAGATCGGCTCCGTCGACCCGACCGCTGCGGTCGATGTCGCCGGTAAGAAAGACTGTGCCGGCGGTGACGAATCGCGCGATCTGATGATCGGTCGAGTTGGCGGGAACGGCTTGGTCCCGCGAGCGCAAGCCGATCTTGACCACGGCGCCGAACGGGGTCGGAGGTCGATAGCGAAACTCCGCCTGGCGGCTGTTGCCCATCGCCGTCGCGGCGACCACCTGGCCGTTGACCAGCAGGCTTGTGTTGGCCAAGTCGAGGCCGGCGCCAAAGTCCCAAACCTCAACCACCACGTCGGTATTGCGACTGACGTTCGTCTCACCGTTGAAGGGGCGCAGAAGGCCGGTCACCGGCGGCACATTGTCGTTGCCCACGATGGCATCGAAGTAGATCTGCGCCATCAAGTCGTAGCCCTCTGCGTTGGGATGACCCACCCGATCCACTGGGTCGTCCCAGTAGATATTGGCATAGGGATTGATCTGGCTGCCAAAGACCTCAAACAGGTCCGCCATCTTGCGACCGGTGACGCCCGCCTGGTTGCGGATCGATTCGCAGGTGCGCTGGTTGGATATGTTCTTCGAATCGGTGTCCGCGGTGGGAATGCGAGGAATCAGGCTCGCCTGAATCACCTCGAAGCCGGCATTCTCCGCCTTGCGAGCCATTTCTCCAAGGTTGAAGACCGTGGTGTTTCGGGAGATAAAACGTGAGATGTCGTTGGCCCCCTCCATCAGCAGCAGAACGTCGCCGCCTTCGGCGAGCACGGAGTCGATGCGGGTCAGCCCCTCCGGCGTGCGTTCGCCGCCAACGCCGCGATTGACCACTAGCGCGTTGCGGCCGGCGGCGATCAACTGGGCTTGCAAGCGATGCGCATAGCCGCAGGGATCGCAACCGTCGTCATCGCCCGTGCCGAAGGTGATGCTGTCGCCAAAGGCGATGTAGCGAGTTTGCGCCTGGGCATCGCCAAGGGGTGCGAGCAGGGCCAGTGCGACCAGCGCCGCGATCCACCACCCAGCGCGGCTTGAAGGCACCGGGGCGATCATTGCACTCCTCCTGGGATCCACTCCAGAACTCGGTCCGCCTTGGCGCGCCCCGGCCAACGCAGCTGCAAAAGGCCACGTGAGTCTTGGTCGACGACCGGCCGGCTCTTCCCCGGTGAGGCGACCTTGGCATGGCGTAGAACTTCTCCCTCGTCGCTGATCACGGCCACCGTCCAGGTGCGCGGAAGCGCCGTCCGGTAGAGCAGTCTTAGGTTTGGCCCTGCGCCCGAAAAACTCGGAAAGAGCGACCCTTTCTCCCCCACCACCCGCTCACCGCTCCACTCGCCGGCCCGGTAGCGAGCCGTCATCAACCGATAGTGCGCCCCGTCGTAGCGGCTCCACGCGATCAGAGCGTCATTTCCAGAGGCGGTGAGGGCCGGCAGGATATCCGGGACGGCGTTGTCCACCGAAACCCGCTTGGCGGCGCTCCACCCTTCACCCAAGCTCGAGCTGGCGACGATCTCGTCGTCCTGGCCATCAAATCGGCTCCACGCCAAGAGCCAACTACCATCGTTGAGGACCGCTCCAGCGAGGGCTAGTTGACTCCCCGCGGCGAAGCTAGCTACCGTCTCGACTGGCTGCCAAGTCTCCGCGGTCCAGCGCGAGGCGCGCACCGCCAGGGTGTCGTGCGCTTCGCCCTCGAGCCAGGCGATACCCGCCAGACGGCCGCCATCCGCCATCAAGACAGGCTGGCAGCGAATAGCCGCCCTGGTGAGCGGCAATGCCGGTAGGCGGCGCGCCTCTCCAACCTTGCCCTCGATGACGAAGAGGCGGCGGTCACCGTTCCCACTCCGCTGGCTACCGGCGAGCAGGTAACCCTCGCCAGAGCCGCGCAGCGAGTCGAGGACGAAGCCGCCGGAAAGCTCGATCAACTCAGCCGGGTTGTCGGCGATCTCCACCCACGCGCCACTCCGCGAGGGCCACGCGGTGATCGCGCGGCCCTCGAAGTCGGCCCGCAGCGGTGGCTCGCCGGCCACCGCGGAATCGGCCGTAGCCAGGCTCAGGAGAAAAACAAGGAAGCTGGCCGCGAGGCGAGTTGGCAAGGAGATCATGCCCGCAATACTAGGGAGCCCCTCAACTGCTGTCAACGCTTGAGGTCGGGGCGAAAACTTCCGCGCAAGGAGAGGCTAAAGTACCCACTCCGCCGATCCGGCTTGATCTGGGGGCTGCAATCCCTTTGTTTATCCAGCTTTACGCCGCCTGATCTGATCTTGCCTTCGAACTTTGAATGGCCTATACTCCGGTGATGTGATTTGCTGTAGTGGCATGAACACCAGGATGGAAGGTACACTTTTCGAGAGTCCAGCCAAGGTGAGGGAAACCATGTCATCGCTCTTTCTTCGGTCCACCCTTGGGCCACCCCGCCATCCACGGAGAATCATCCGCATGAAGAGACTCAGTTTGTTTGCCATAGTTTCAGCCATTGCCGTACTTCTGGCCTCTCCCGCCTTCGCCGGCTCGATTTACGTTCCGCTCGCTCTAGATCGTGACATCGGTCCCTACACCTACACCACGGAACTCACCGTAAGCAACAAAGGTACGGCGGAAGACCGGCGATTCAAGACCTACTTCATCGCCAGCGG
>QIHU01000533.1 GCA_003231035.1 Acidobacteriota bacterium | reverse complement strand
ACGTTGTTGGACTCCTCGCTCGGGCTGCGTCCGATCTTGCTGCTGTGAGTGTGTGGGCACCCTGCCCGATCTGGTTGGTGGGGTTGGTGGGCGGATCGCAGCGAGAGTCGAAGGCGCGAGGCTACCCTCTATTGACCCAGCGGTCGACCAGCCGGTTGACGACCTTCTTGGGGTAGCTGGCGGTGGGCGACGGTAGGCTGCTGATCATCTTGAGGACCTCGGGCAGGGCCGAGGCGATGCCGGCGCCGTGGGCTATGTGGAGGATCTCTTGATTGCGGTCGACCACGGCCAAGATCGGTGTGGGTGCCACCGCTTCGCCCTCGGCGCCTTCGCTTCCTTCGAAGCCGTAGGCGGCGGCCAGGTTGCGGTCGTCGCAGAGGAGTGGGAAGCGCAGGTCTAGGGCCACTTGCAGTTCCTTCAAGGCGGCGACTTTGAGGGGAGAAACCGCCAGCGCCTTGGCCCGTCGTCGGGTCAAATCGTCTCTTGCGGCGGAGAGGGCCTGTAGATCCTGGCGCACCGTGGGGTCCTCGCCGTCGGCGAAAAAATATACAATCACGGCGGTGCTCACGACCTCGTCCCGCAACATGAGCAGGCAATCTTCGGTCGAACTGAGGTCGAAGTTTGGAGCTGGACTTCCTGTGGAAATCGGTGTTGGCATGGTCGGCCTTCCTTCGCTATCGCGCGGTGGTGTCACCGCGAACTAGTTACCACCCGAGAACAGGCGGTGGAACAAATCGGTCTTTTGTGCGTCGAAAAATAGCACGGTCACCATCAGGCCGACGACCAGAATGAAGCCGACCATCGACAGCCGTTCCTTGGCCGACTGTGGCAGGTCGCGGCGCATCACGCTTTCGATCAGCAGGACGAGGATCTGGCCGCCATCGAGAATGGGAATTGGGAAGAGGTTGATCAGGCCGATCGAGATACTCAGCACGCCCATCAGTTGCAGCAAGTAGCGGAAGCCGCGGCGGGCCTGATCGCCGCTCATTCTGGCGATCTCGAGTGGACCGGACAGGGCGCTCTTGGCCTTGAGTTTGCGGGTGAAGATCCTGCCCAGAACGGTGAAGGTCTGGCGCACTACGTCGACGTTGAAGCGAACGGACTCGACCAACGCCTGTCCTGGTGGGAACTTCTGGAAATTGGTCAGGCCAATCTGAACGCCGATCAGCCCCGCCCCCGGTTCACCTCCAGGAGTGACGGAAAAAGTGTGGCGCTCACCGTCGCGCAGGACTTCGATGTTGACCGCCTGGCCGGCGTTTTTCTGGATGTAGTCGATGAACTCTTTGGACCGGGCGACTGGCAAGGCGTCGACAGAGAGCAGTTCGTCGCCAGCCTCCAAGCCTCCGCGCTGGGCCGGGCTGTCTTCCATCAGGCCGACCACGCGCAATTCGCCGGGACCGGTGAACCCGCCCCAGCCCAGTTCGTGTCGTGGAATGAGCTCAGGGGTGAGAGTGGTGGTGTGCTGTTCGCCATCGCGAACATAGACCAGGGCGAGGGGCTCTTGCGCCGCCCCGAAAACGGCCAGTTGGACATTCTCCCAGGTGGCCATTGATTCCCCGGCGATGCTGACGATGCGGTCGCCACTTTCCAGCCCCGCTTCTGTCGCTGGTGAGTTGGCAAAGACCTGCCCCACCTCCGCCGGTAGGCGGCTGGGGTTCTGCATGTCGATACCGAGGGTCAGGACGATGGCGATGAGCAAGACCGCCAAGATGGCGTTGGCCGCCGGTCCGGCGAGATAGACCAGGATGCAGTCGCGCGGGTCGACGCTCGTTTCCCCCTCTTCCGGGAACTCGCCCCCCAGCTTGACGTAACCGCCGAGCGGGATGAGCCCTACTCGGTATTCTGTCTCGCCACGTTGGAACCCCCAGATGCGCTTGCCGAAGCCCAGCGAAAAGGCGAGCACGCGAATATTGAAGGCTCGTGCCATCAACAGGTGGCCGCAGGGCGAAGATGAAAGCGAGAAGGTTGCTGAGGATGGTCATGAGCGTGTTTCCGTGGCGATGCGGTGGTTACCGCGAAGAGGACGAAGGAGGCGTAGCCGATTGCGAGCTACGCCGATTCGAAGAGGCCACTATAGCCAACGTCGGTACCGTTCGCTGAGATTCCCCGAGATCTCTCAAGGCAAGAGCGCTTGCGGCCCCAGCCACCAGAGGCCGAGCCAGAGGGCCGGAGCGGCGAAGAGGAGGGAATCGGCGCGGTCGAACATGCCTCCGTGACCGGGAAGTACGTTGCCCGAATCCTTGACTCCGGCGCCACGCTTGAGCATCGACTCGACCAAGTCACCCAGTTGTGCCGCCACGTTGACCACCACTCCCAGCGCGACGAGGCTCATCTCAAGTCTGCCGAGCTGGAAGTAACCCCACGCACCGGCGGCGGCGGCGCTGGCCAAGAGGCTAGCCGCGGCCCCTTCCCAAGACTTGTTGGGACTGACCGTGGGTGCCAGTTTGTGGCGCCCGAAGAGGCTCCCCAGATAGTAGGCGGCGCTGTCACCCAGCCAGACGATAGCGACGAGAAGGAAGACGAGCCACGGATCGCGGCGTTGCAGGTGGCTCAGCGCCGCGATGGGCAGGGCGATGTAGGGGATACCAAACGAGAAGATGCCCATGGCTGGCAACGACTCGCGCACCGGGGTTCGTCCGAGGAGAACGAGACCGGCGACCACCGATGAGAGGAGCAGAGCGCCGATCGGCAGATAGGCGGCCGGTAGGCTGGTTCCGGATCGGTGCAGGGCCTCGGCCAAGGGTAGAGGTGCGGCTAGCGCCGCCGCCGCGGCGATCGCCATGGGGGGCAGCGCGCGCAGGGGAGCCCCAGGAGTCCAGCCGCGGGCGACGCCGACGAACTCGATCGCCACCCAGCCGAAGAGAAAGGCGCAAAGGACGAAGAAAGCCCAGGGCGGCAACAGAAAGATCGCGGCGAGGGCTAGAGGTACACCGATAGCGGCGGTCAACAATCGCTTCATGGTTTGGGCGGCTAGTGTTGGCGCTTGGCGGTGAGCAGATCGTTGGCGTCGCTCGCCATCCCAGAGCCGGTCTTGACCCCGCCGAAGCGGCGGTCGCGGGCTTGGAAGTCGACGATCGCTTGGTAGAGGTGCTCTCGGCGGAAGTCGGGCCAGTTGGTCGGCGTAACCCAGATCTCCGAGTAGGCGATCTGCCAGAGGAGAAAGTTCGAAAGGCGCATCTCGCCCGAGGTGCGAATCAACAGATCCGGATCGGGCTGACCGGCGGTGTAGAGGTAGCGGCCGATGGTCTCGGCGTCAATGTCGGCAGGCTTGCCGGTCGCCCAGTCGGCGACAATGTGGCGGCAGGCATCCTCGATCTCACAGCGTCCCGAGTAGTTGAGGGCGATGTTGAAGCACATTCCCTGACAGTGTTGGGTGGCATCGAGCGCCCTGTCGAGTGCCTTGACCACCGACTTGTCGAGTTCGCGCCAACGTCCGATCACCCGTAGCCGGATGTCGTTGTCGAGCAGCGTTTGCAGTTCCCGGTAGAGGTAGTCCTTGAGCAGGTTCATCAGCGTCCACACCTCGAAGCGAGGGCGCTTCCAGTTCTCCACCGAAAAGGCGTAGAGGGTGAGCACTTCGAGCTCCAAGCGAGCCGCGGTTTCAACGATCTCGCGCACCGACTTGACCCCGGCGCGGTGCCCTTCGACACGCGGCAAACCCCGCCCTCGCGCCCAGCGTCCGTTGCCGTCCATGATCACCGCCAGGTGACGCGGCATGCGCTCGAAATCGATTCGACGCAGGAGCATCTCTTCGGGCGAACCGGGTTGTGCCAGTTGTGTGATGTCGATCATCGATGGAAGTCAGGCAGCGGTCGCTAGAAGCCAGCCAAAGGCTGGCTCGAGGGGGCTGAAGAGTAGATCCTGAGCCCCCAAACTACCATGCGCGGTGCGGCGGGGTCATGGTCAGTCCCGGTGGGTAGTAGACCCTTTCCATGGTCAAGCCGTGGGCCGGCGCCGTGGGGCCGGCCTCCGAGCGTGGCTGGCCGTTGAGTAGCCGGCCGATCGCCTCCGCCGACCGCCGGCCTTGGCCGACCTCGATCAAGGTGCCGACGATGCTGCGCACCATGCCGCGAAGGAAACCATCGCCGACGATGCGGAAGAGCAGCATGGAGCCTTGACGACGCCATGAGGTGGCGAAGATACGGCGGTGAGGGTCCTTGTGCGAGCCGCCGGCGAGGGCGAAGGCGGTGAAATCGTGCCGCCCGAGCAGTAGGGCGCTGGCTCGGCGCAGCTCCGCCAGGTCCACCGGCTGGCCGAGGGCGACGGTGTACGGGGCATCCAGTGGCGAGAGGAGCGTCAGCTGGCTCAGCCGATAGCTATACGTCTTGGCCCGCGCCGATTTGCGGGCGTCGAAGGCGGAACACATCCGTTCGGCCGCCAAGACTCGTATGTCCGAGGGTAGGCCATGGTTCGTGCCGTGGATCAAGCCCTGCTCTGGAAAGGAGTCCGCGAGATGGAAGTGAGCAACCTGTCCACGAGCGTGAACTCCCGCGTCCGTACGGCCAGCGCCGAAGACCCGTACAGATTGCTTCAGAACCAATTCGAGAGCCTCTTCGAGCCTCTGCTGGACAGTCATGGCATTGTGTTGACGTTGCCATCCGGCGTAGGGTGCACCGTTATAGGAGACAATCAGTCGGTAGACCATCGAGGTTCTCTGAGCAAGAGCAGGAAGAACGGAAGCCAGATGGCGACGAAGATCCATGGCATTAGCTCGAGCGGCCGATGCTGCGGTAGGTAGGAGAGAAGTAGCAACGCCGACAGTGCTAGCCAAGCTCGTTGGCGGGCCAACGCCGCCCAAGGCAAGACCCACAGGAGATACCAAGGGTAGACCGTCGCAGACAATATGAAGAGACCGCCGAACAAGACTCCCGTGGCCGCGACGACGGTCGACACCGTGGCTCGCAGCCTGCGCCGTGTTCGCCAGGAGACCGCCACAACGGTTAACATCCCGACGGCCAGAGCGAGTTTGGCTAGCAGTCTTGGATAGAGGTAGGGGTAGAAGAGATTCCAAAAATCGTGATTTTCATTCCGTTCCTTGAGCCGGTCGAGAACCTGGGCGAGCCAGGTGTCGAGACCCGATTGCTCGATCAAGCGCCACAGCGGCTCGTAGAGAGGGCCGTTGAATTCCCAAGAGACCCCGTAGGTCACCAGTCCCGGCGGCAGTCCGCCGGAGGTAATGGGAATCGCTGCCACGGCGATCAAGCAGAGGGGCAGAGCCAGGAAGCGCCACCGTCGCTGGCTGTGACGAAACCACAGGGGCAGCGCGACCAGGGGTCCCAGCTTAGCCAAGATGCCGAGGGAGGCGGCCAGGCCGGCCGAGGCACAGCGCGCTCTGACCAGAAAGTAGACCGCGGCGACGCAACCGGCGACGGCCAGAGCGTCGAGGTGTCCCATGCCGGCGGTTTCGATCAGCACCAGCGGATTCCAGGCGTACCAAAGGACCCGGGCGGTGGGCAGCTCCAGCCGCTGGGCCAGCGCCAGCAAAAGTGCGCAGATCAGCAGGTCGGCGGCACTGAAGAGAATCTTGAGCACCAGCAGCGAGGCTGGCAGCTTGGCGGCCAGCGCGAAGCAAGCGAGAGCCAACGGTGGGTAGACCGTCGCCACCTCGCGGTGCGGCATTGCCTCCCAGAGGTCGTCGCGCAAGGCAGCGAGTTCGGGAGCGTCCGGCGCCAAGCGGTAGGGATTGAAGCCCGCGGCAACCACCCGGCCGTCCCAACGGTAGCGCAGCGTGTCTTGGGACAAGGTGGCCGGCACGGCGAGCAGAAGCATTCTCATTGCCGCCGCCGCCAACAGGATGGCGATCGTCGTCGACCGTACCGAGGGCAGGTTACGCAGGGAGCGCTCGGCCCAGAGCAGGGCCACGAAACCGGCGCCGAGAATTGTCAGGGTGGCTTCCAGTCGTTGCACGGGATCGCCCAAAAGGAGCAACCCCACGCACATCGCAATCAACGGGATCGCCGCGACCGCCACCCGCAACTGCGGACTTCTCCCGTGGACGTGGCTGCCCGGGCGAGTCTGATTCTGCTCGGGCATGCTTACCGCGACGCGGAAGGGGTCCGCTGATGGAAGCGATGCTGGCGCCGTTCGCCCCGGTTCTGCTGGGGTTTTACTACTGCATTCTCGGGGTGTTGGCGCTCTACGGTGTTCATCGGTTGCTGTTGGTCGCCGTTTACCTGCGCACCCGCAAGAATCGGCCGGCTACCCCGGCGGATCCGGAAACCTGGCCGGTGGTGACGGTGCAATTGCCACTCTACAATGAGATGTACGTCGCCCGCCGGTTGATCGATGCGGTCTGCGCGATCGACTATCCAGCGGGTCGGATGGAGATTCAGGTCCTCGACGACTCGACCGACGAGACCATCGAAGTCGTCGCCGAACGGGTCGCTCATTACCGGGAGCGCGGGATCGATATTCACCACCTGCACCGCGAGGATCGTAGCGGTTTCAAGGCCGGAGCGCTGGAGGCGGGAACGGCCGTGGCGCGAGGCGAGTTCCTGGCCGTGTTCGATGCGGACTTTGTGCCCAGGGCTACCTTCTTGCGCGATGCGATGCCCTTCCTGGCGGCCGATCCTGGGTTGGGCATGGTGCAGGCGCGCTGGACCCACATCAATCGCTCCTACTCGCTGCTCACTCAGGTGCAGGCGATCATGCTCGACGGTCACTTCGTGGTCGAGCACGCGGCCCGCCATCGTGGCGGCTGCTTCTTCAACTTCAACGGCACGGCCGGAATCTGGCGTCGTCAGGCGATCCTGGACGCGGGCGGCTGGCAACACGACACCTTGACCGAAGACCTCGACCTCTCCTACCGCTCCCAGATGGCCGGCTGGCGCTTCCTCTATCTGCCGGACCTCACCGCGCCGTCCGAGCTGCCGGTGGACGTCAACGGCTTCAAGAGTCAGCAATATCGTTGGGCCCGCGGCTCGGTGCAGACTGGGCGCAAGTTATTGTGGCGGTTACTTCGGGCCAGTTTGCCGTGGAAAGTGAAGATGGAAGCCTTCATTCATCTGACCAACAACGGGGCCTATCCGCTGATGATCGTGCTCTCGCTGCTGGTCTTCCCGGCCATGGTTTTGCGCCGTGGAAGCCCGATGCAGCTACTCTTGATGGTCGACTTGCCGCTCTTCGTCTCAGCCACGGTTTCGGTCCTGATTTTCTATGCCGTGAGCCAGTTGGGCGCTGGCGAAGAGGGAGGCGAGAGCAATCGCCGCAGCTTGCGCTTTCTTCCCGCCTTGATGGGACTGGGCATTGGCCTGGCGGTCAACAACACGCCGGCGGTTCTGGGCGGCCTGTTCAAGCGCGGTGGGGTCTTCGAGCGCACTCCGAAGTACGCCATTGCCCAGCGTGGCCAATCGTGGATCAAGAAGCGGTACCGCTCACCCCTCGGCCTCTCCGTTTGGATCGAAGGGTTGCTGGCCTTCTATTTCTTACTCTGCATGGTCTACTCGCTGAAGGTGGGAATGTGGCTTTCGCTACCCTTCCTCTACCTCTTCTTCCAGGGCTACTCGTACATGTTCCTGCTCTCGGTGGTGCCGACTCTGCGCCGGGCGTCGAAGAGGAGCCAGGCCGCGACGCAGTCGATCGAGGTGGAAAGTGGCCCCTCCTAGCCTCTCCTACCCTTAGAATCGAACCGCGATGGCTATTGCGGAGAAGTTCCTATCCGACACGAGTGCTCAGCGAGCGATCCGCGTCACCCTGCGCCCAGCCATCGCCAGCGATGCCGACTTGCTCTGGCGGTGGCGAGGTGAATGGACGGTGCGCCGCCACCAGCCGTTGCACGAGCTTTCGCTGGTGCAGTTGCGCAGCGATGTGGCCAGCCAGCGCATGGCGGACCTCTATCGAAGCCGTGGTGAGAAATTCCAGTGGATGGTCAGCGCCAACGGTGAACCGGTCGGCTGGATCACCCTGGTAGTCAGCAACTGGGAGCACGGCTTGGCCGAAGTCGGCTACGCTTTGGCTAACGAGTTCCAAGGTAGCGGGGTGATGACCCTCGCCTTGGGCCAGCTGCTCGAGGACCTCTTCCATCACACCAAAATCGAGCGCTTGGAAGCCCGCTGCGCGGTGGACAATCAACCCTCGCGCCGGGTCTTGGAAAAGAACGGTTTCCGCTACGAGGGGCTGCTGCGCGGCTACTTCAAGCTGCGCGGAACCCGGGTCGACAACCTCCTCTTCGCCCACCTGCGCCAGGACTATCTGACCCGTCGCTAGCTTCAGGAGCGGCTACAGCGGCTCTAGGTTGGCGTACTTGGCGACCAGCCGGCGTTTGCCGGAATGGTCGAAGTAGACGGTGACCTTGGCCTGCCCGCCGCTGCCTTCGAGTTCTAGAACCACCCCCTGGCCTAGGGTTGGATGAAGGACCCGGGTACCACGGTGGATCTCCTCGCTGCCGGCGCCGGGGTCGGGCTCGTAGCCGAGATCTTGGGCGCGCTGCGAGCGCGGGGAGTGCGACCCTGAAGAGGATGATCGCGACGCGGGTGAGAAGAAGTCGTACGCGGTGTTGGAGCTGCGCCTCCTGGAGGGTGAGCGGGAATGAGCAAACAGGCTGGGGCTCTCCGTCAGCTGGATCAACTCCTCGGGAATCTCGCCGAGGAAGGGCGATTCGAGTTGGTCTTGGTAGAAGCCGGCGATGCGCCGCCGCCGGCAGCAGCTGAGGACTAGTTTTTCGCGCGCCCGCGTCATGCCCACGTAGAGCAGCCGTCGCTCCTCTTCAATCGAGGCTAAGTCGCCCTGGCTGTTGAAGTGGGGCAGCAGGCCGTCTTCAAGGCCGGTGATGGTGACCAGGGGGAACTCCAGCCCCTTGGCGCTGTGCAGGGTCATGACGGAGATGCCACGTTCCACTTCGAGGCCGTCGATGTCGCTGACCAACGAGATGTGATCGAGGAAGGCGGTCAGCCCATCGACCCCGTGGTCGTCATCCGCCTCACCCTCGACACCGGCCCGACTGCGCGAGCGCGCCGCCTGGATATCGCGAAACTCCTCGGCGGCGGAGATGAACTCGTCGATGTTCTCGAGCTTGGCGTAGCCTTCCGGTTCGTCTCGGTTGTAGAGCTTGTCGTAGCCCACCGCCTCGATCAGTTCCTTGAGCAAGTCGGCCGGTTCCATGTTGGCGGTCTTGGCTTGGAGGTCGACGATCAAATCGCGAAACTTGCGCAACGCCGTGGCACTACGCTTGGGGAGGCCGCCGAGTTCGTCGTTGAAGAGAACGTCCCACGGCGGTTGGCCCATCGCATCGGCGGTGTCGTAGAGTCGCCCCAGGGTGGTGCGCCCAATGCCGCGCGCCGGTTGATTGATCACCCGTTGCATGGAATGAAAATCGCGCGGGTTGCGCAGCAGTCGAAGGTAGGCGACCAGGTCCTTGATCTCGGCCCGCTCGTAGAACCGGGTGCCGCCGATCAGCGAATAGGGCACTTCTTGGCGCAGCAACTCTTCTTCGAGGGCACGGGTTTGGGCGTTGGTGCGCACCAGGATCCCCATCCCGGAATAGCCGTAGCGGGCCACCGCGCTGACCTGGGAGTTGACCACCCAGCGCGCTTCGTCGCGCTCGTCACTGGCCCGATAGAGGTCGATCTTCTCGCCGCCGCCGGTCTCGGTCCATAGCCGCTTTCCCCGCCGTTGCTGGTTGTGCGCCACCAGCGCTCCCGAGGCGTCGAGGATGTTCTGGGTCGAACGATAGTTGCGCTCCAGCATCCGCACTTCGGCGCCCGGGAAGTTGCTCTCGAACTCGAGGATGTTCGACAGCTCGGCGCCACGCCAGCGGTAGATGCTCTGGTCCTCGTCGCCCACCGCGGTGAGACTCGCGGATTCGGCGGAGAGTTCGGCGATGAGCCGTAGCTGGGCATGGTTGGTGTCTTGATACTCGTCCACCAGAAGGTGCTGGTTTTGCCAGCGAACCCGTTGTGCGACATCCTCTTCGCCTTCGAGCAGCTTGACCGCCAGGGCGATCATGTCGTCAAAGTCGACCCCCGACGCCTTGTGCAGCAGTCCTTGATAACGGCGGTAGACCAAGGCCACCCGACGCTGGAAGAAATCGTCGGCTTGGGCGTCGTATTCGTTGGGCTCGATGAGTTGATTCTTGGCGGTGCTGATGGCGGAGAGCACGGCGTTGGGCGAGAAGGCCTTCTCTGAAAGTTCTTCCTGTTTGAGCGCCAGTTTGATCAGCGCCTTTTGGTCACTGCTGTCAAGAATGGCGAAATCCCGCTTGAGACCGACCCGCTCGCCGTAGCGGCGCAGCAGACGCAGCGCCAAGCGGTGAAAGGTACCGACGAAGGTCGGCAGTGCGTCGTAGCCCGGGCGCGGGTCGTCGAGACCGAGGAGCTGCGCCACTCTTTCGCGCATCTCGCTGGCCGCCTTGTTGGTGAAGGTGACGGCCACGATGCGCCCGGGATCGACCCCGCACGCGTCGACCAGCCAGGCGATGCGGTGGGTGATCACCCGCGTCTTGCCGGATCCGGCGCCGGCTAGGACTAGCTGGGGTCCATCCCCGTGGGTAACGGCGGCGAGCTGCTCCGGGTTGAGGCTAGAGGCGAGATCGAGACCGCTCACGATCCGCTGGCCGGAGCCGGCTCGGCGGCACAAACTTCGGGGCTGACTCCGTCGGCGTACGCTTTGAAGTTCTCGCGGAACATCGCCGTCAACTTGGCGGCCGTCTCATCGTAAGCGGCGGGGTCACTCCACGCTTGGCGAGGTTGCAGGACGGTGGCCGGAACGCCTTCGATCGCCTCCGGGACCGCCAGGCCGAAGGCGGGGTCGGGGGTGGTGGCGACCGCGTCCAGTTCACCACTCAGTGCCGCCTCGACCATGCGGCGGGTGTAGGCGAGACGGATGCGCTCGCCGGTGCCGTAGGGCCCGCCGGACCAGCCGGTGTTGACAAACCAAACCTTGGCGTCATGCTGCCGGATCTTCTTGCCTAACATGGTGGCGTAGACCCCTGGATGCAGTGGCATGAACGGGGCGCCGAAGCAGGCGCTGAAGACCGCGGTCGGCTCGGTGACCCCGCGCTCG
>QIHU01000238.1 GCA_003231035.1 Acidobacteriota bacterium | reverse complement strand
GGTGGTGGCGCGCAGATCGTAGCGCCCGAAGGCGAAGCCG
The DNA here is from genome assembly GCA_003231035.1 of Acidobacteriota bacterium. Classification (GTDB taxonomy): domain Bacteria; phylum Acidobacteriota; class Thermoanaerobaculia; order Multivoradales; family SZUA-115; genus SZUA-115. The sequence continues at coordinate 12,403 of QIHU01000238.1, read as the reverse complement.
TCGAAGCCGCGGCTCAACTCTTCGATCGCGGCTTCCAGGGCGGGGGTGAGGTGGTGGTTCCCGTCGAGAAAGATCGCCCCGCGGCAGTGGGTGCCTAACTCGGCGAGGGCCAACTCTTCGCCGGCCGCTGGGATGCGGTCGGGATCGCCGAGACGGTCGAGGTAGAGATCGGCGAGAACCACCGCCCTCCGATCGGCGAGGACCAGGTGCTCGACGGTGCTCGTGCCGTCGCCGGTGAGCCGGGGCAGGATCTTCTCGGTGATCGAAAAGATGCGCCCCTTGGGTGCGCTGGGCCGGCGCAGGTAGAAGACCCCGAACTCAGGGCCGGCTAAGTATTCCTGCACCAGGATGGGGCCACGGTTGCGGTCCAAGTAGCGGGCCACCTGGTGCTGATCGCGAGCGATGACCACGCCGGAGCCCCGCTGCCCGACATCGGGCTTGAGCACGATGGGAAAGTCGAGTTGGTGGAGGGCTCGGAAACGGTCCACCAGCGCCTGTCGCAGGCCCGTCTCGCCGCCGGCCGGAAGCAAGGTCCAATACGGCAGATGACGACTCTCGCCTCGGTGGAGGCCGAGGATCTGTGACTTCGACTCCCCGATGAACCCACCGGTTGGAATGCCGGGATTGGCGGCGGTGAAGAGGGTCAGCGATCGATGTTTGAGGGCTAGCCAGAAGACGTAGAGGACGATCGGCGGGTAGAACAGCCAGGGAGGCCAGAACTCCCACCGGCTCCACCGGCGCCAGCTACCGACCAGTCGGCGGCGGCCAGTCCAGCTCAGCAGGGGCAAGACCAGCTTGCGCAGGACGAAGAGGAGAGCGAAGGCCAAGAGCAGTAAAGGCCAACCGTAGCTTTGGAACTCATCGAAGCGGTCGATCATCTCGCTACCGAACCAGCGCGAGAGAGCGACCAGGATGGGAGTCCAGATGGCGGCGGCCAGGAAGAAGAAGCCGGCGAAGAAGAGAAAACGGGTGCGCAGCAGGCCGGCGGCGAAGTAGGTGGGTAGCCGTGCTCCGGGCAGGAAGCGGGAAAGGAAGATCACCGCCGCCCCGCGTCGTTGAAACCAGGCCGAGCTGCGCCGGACGGTGGCCTCGGTAATCCACCACTTGAGCGGCGGCAACCGCAAGGCGGGCCGGCCGAACCAGCGGCCGGCCCAGAAGAGCATCATGTCGCCCACGTAGATGCCCACAAAACAGGCGAAGGCGGCGGGCAGGAAGTCGATGCGGCCCTGAGCCACCAGTAGGCCGGCGCCGACGCAGGTCAGATCCTCACTGACCAAGGTGGACAAGGCCAGCAGGAGCATGATCTCTCCCAGGCCCAGCCCCTCCACCGAGGGCAGGGAGCGAGGATCGAAGGGCGCGGTGGCCCAGGTTAGCGGCACGCCGATGCGATCAGCCGGTGACCATTTGCTGGCGATAGGCGAGAGTGGCAGGGGCGACTCCGAAGTCGTCCTCTGGCGGGACACCGAGTTGGTGGAGAGAGGCCGAGATCAGCGCATAGTGATGAACGGTGTGGCTACGCAGGAATTGCAGCTCCCGTTCCACCGACGAGGTGGCCCAGCAGGGTTCCTCGTGAGCTCCTCGCCGGTCCATGGACACTCGCAGCGGGCGTTGATCACACGCGCCGAGGAGGGAGAGACGCTCCATCAGGTGGGCGATGATGTCGGCGGCGTGGCTGCGATCGATTTCCAGCCTTGGATCGCGGGTTCGGGCGTCGTAGTCGATCTTGCCGTCACCCATCCCATCCAAGAAACGGGCGTAAAAATCGATGCAATGGCGCAAGTGGCCGCCGACCGAACTCATCGGCGACTGGGGCTGGGCGGCGAATTGGTGGTCGTCCAGCTTGCGCAAGAGGTCTAGCCCCTGCTGGAGGAAGAAGAGGTTGTCTTCTTTGAGGCAGTCGAAACTCATCATCTCTCCCAAGGCAGTGGGGCGAAGGGGGCTAGCCGCCGAAGAAGACCGCGCGCTTCTTGGCGGACAGTGTTTCGAGGTCGAAGAGGAGGAAGAAGTCGATGGTCTTGAACTCTCGATCGATCGCCGGTCGGCCGCAGACGAGCCCGCCGTAGCGCAGATAGGTGCGAAACAAGATCGGCAAGCTGAATCGCTCTTCGCTGGCGCTGGCCTCATCGGCCCCTGGGCAGGCGAGGCCAGGCTGTGGGTGGACTGCAATCTTCGGATGGATCTTACCTGTTCGTTCGAGGTGGGCCAGGGCCCGAAGACCTTCGGCGGGATCCTGGCTGGTCAAGGAGCAGCATCCGAAGAGGTAGCGAAGCTGGCTGTTATCCATGTACCGGGCCAGTCCACGCCAGAGCAAGAACAGCACCGTGCGGTTGCGGTGCTCGCGGGCGATGCAGGCGCGGCCGAGTTCGAGGGCCTGGTCGGTGAGGCCGGCGGGCAAACCGGTCAAGTCGAACTCTCCCGCCGAGTAGAATCCGTTACCGGCCTTGGCCATGGAACCCGTTTGCAGTCGGTAGGTGCCGATGATCGCGCCGTCCTGGCGGTCTTCCACCAAGAGGTGATGGCAGTGAAGATCGAAGTTGTCCTCGTCGCGTTGGGTGGCGAAGGAGGCTTCCAGCCCTTCGCCCAGCTCTAGGTTGAAAACCCGGAATCGCAGCCGCAAGATCTGATCCAGCTCGGCCGCGCCGCGCGCGAAGCGAGCCCGGTAGGGCCCTTGATCGATCACCCCACTCGGCAGCCCTTCCGGGGACGGCGGGTACCGGTGTGGGCCATTGCGTTGGTGCGAGTCAGCTAACATCCCGAAATCCTCCCCGAGCGCAGTATTGCAGATCGGCGCGGCGGTCGCATCGCCTACCGGCGAAACTCCACCAGCCTCCAGATCGAGCCCCACAGAGGCTTGAGGAGCGCGGCTCCCCGTCCTGTGCCAAGCTGCTCTCCGCCATTGAATACGCGGTTAGCCACGATTAGGTTGCTCCTTGATCAGGGCGCTAACCTACGAGCTTGAAGGTCGCCGGGTCGGTGGCCAAGACGACTAGATCGCCGTAGCGGCGCGCGTGGCCGGTGAGTTCGATGGGCTGGGCTACCCAACCGAGCATCCGCTCATCGAGCGGGCGACCTTCGGTGTCGACCAGCAGAATCAATCGGGCCCCGGCGACCGTTTCGCCGCGCACCAGCAGCGCGGGAGGGATGCCGCCACGGATGCAGAGCGAGGCGCAACCGCGGTGGGTCTTGCCACGTCCCGGTTTCATCACCCCGAGGAAGCACTTGCTGTCGACAATCTCGCCGCGTAGGGTGACCTCCCCAAGAGCTTCGCCGTCCGCTTTGCGCGCCACATTGGCGGTGCTAGCGAGCCCCGAGATCGAGCCAGGAACAAGCTCGATCATGGCTCCCTGCGAGCCGTGGATCAGGCTGCCGCGAAGGCGAACCGGCTGCCCAGCGAAGCCTAGCGCTTCCCCTTGAGCGCCGTGCTTGCCGAAACTAACCAGCAGGTAGTCGGGAAAATCGGGCGCCCCTTTGGGCAGCTTCGACCGGTCGATGCGCAGCATCGGGAATGGCGTTTCGACGAGGATCCCCTCGAACTCGCGTTCGACCCCAAACTCGAAGACCGAAGCGGAGAAGGGTCCCTGGTCGAAGGCGGTGGCGGCGGCGAAGAGTGCCACCGAGGCGAGGAGGAGGGCCACCGCGCGGCGAGTGAATCGCGCCAGAGCCGGCGGCGCCGCCTTCTGATAGCCGACGTACATCTCGCCCTGGCTCTTGGGTGGCATCCTAGAGATCCCCACCTAAGATCGTGGCTGGCTCGACGAACGTGCCGGGAGGATTGGGCGTGGGGTGAATCCACACCCGGTCGCCTTCGAGTCGTACCCGGAAGGTCGGCACCCGTTCTTCGAATGGCGGCGGCGAGGCGCCGTTCTCGGGCCGGTACTGGTAGCCGTGCCAAGGGCAGGTGACGCAGCCGTCGATCACCCGGCCTTCGCCGAGCGGGCCGTTTTGGTGTTGGCAGACGTTGGACAAGGCCGAGACCTTGCCGTCGTACTTGAAAACCGCTACTCGCTCGCCGGAAAGGCAGATCACCCGCGCGCGATTCTCCGCGATCTCACCCACCTTGCAGACCTCCACGAAGCCGTCGTCGTCGGGAGGAAATAGGGGGCGGTCCATCTTTTGATCGTCGACGCGCTCGCGCTGGGCGCTGGTCAGGTGCAAGCCCAGGACGAGGACGAAACCGGCGCCCACCGCGAGCGCCAACCAGGGGCTGGCGTGGGCTTGTATCGAGCCGAGCGCCACATGCATCACCAGCAGGCCGTAGGCGAGGTAGACCCCCATGTGGAGTGCCTTCCACGCCGGCGCGGTCAAGGTCGCCAACCAGAAGTCGTGGCTGGTGGCGGCCATCAAGAAGAGAATGATCAACGCCGCGAAACCAAGACTCTGGAACGGGAACTGACCGAGGCTGCCCCAGCTACCATTGCTGATCAGAAGGCTCACCATCGGGTTGAGCGTGCCCAGCGCATGGAACTGAAACAGCGCGAAGAGGCCGTGCGCCAGACCGAGTAGGAACATCGTCACGCCGAGGTGGCGCCGGTTGTAGAGGAGGGGCAAGAATCGATCGTCGATTCGGCACAGCGGGCCGATCATCAGGATGATGTGGAGCAGCAGGAAGGCGCAGGTACCCAGTGCCCGGATCAGCAAGGTCTCGGCCGTTGCTTGAGGGTGGAAGAGGATTCCGAGGCCGACGAACAGGGTGAGATAGAGGCCGACGCCGCCCGCCAGGGTCAAGTCGTAGATTCGTTTCTGTCGGTTCCAACCCACCGCGCGGTAGACGTGTGACATGGGCTTAGCCGGGTCTCACCGCGAGCGCGGCCAGATAGAGCAACGGAATCAACACGGCCAAAATCGTAATCCACCGGCTATGGCGGCGGCGCAGGCGGCGAATCATCGTGCATCCTCTTGCGCCTTGGGTCGCGCCGCCTGGCGATGGGCGTTGCGCTCCTCTGGCGGTCCCGTTCGCCGCCACCAGCGCCCGACGAGTAGGGGCCACAGGGCGATCGAGGCGGGCAGGATGGCCAAGCGAAAACCCCAGCCGCTGCCGCGCGCCGAAGGGTCGATGCGCGCAACGCCGCGCAAGATGAAGGGTAGGGCGAAGACCACTCCAAGAACCAGATAGCCGCCAGCGCAGAGAACCAAGATCGTAGCGGTAGTCTGGTGCATCGATATTCGCGGGTTCCGGGTTGACTCTCGGTTCGGTGAGCTGCTGGTAGGGTGATGCCATTCTATCAAGCCCAGGCCGAGCGCAGCGATGGCCCTGCCGGCCTTGCCTAAGGAGCTGAACCGCATGCCGCAAGATGCCGAGTCCACGTCGCGCAGGGTCTGGTTCAAAGCACTCGAAACAGGTGAGCTACCGGAAGGGCGAGTGAAACCGGTGACCTGCGCCTTGCGCACGGTGTGCATGACGCACTACGAGGGCAAATTCGCGGCCCTTGACAACCGGTGTCCACACCAGGGCGGCCCACTGGGCGAAGGCTCGATTGAAAACGGTCTGCTGCGCTGCCCTTGGCACGGTTGGGACTACGATCCGCTGACCGGCAAGGCGCCGGGATACGACGACGGGGTCGAGACCTTCGCCATCGAAGAGCGCGAGGACGGAATCTACGTCGGCTTTCCGGCAACCCTGGAGCACCAGCCGACGGTGACCGACGTGATGGCGGAAACGATGGTCAACTGGGGGATTCGCCACGTCTGGGGCATGGTCGGTCACTCGAACCTCGGCTTGGCCGATGCCCTGCGACGCCAGGAAGAAGCCGGGAAGTTGACCTTCTACGGCGTGCGTCACGAGGGCGCGGCCTCCTTCGCCGCCTCCGCCTATGGCAAGTTGACCGGAAGGCCCGCCGCCTGCCTGGCGATCGCCGGCCCCGGTGCCACCAACCTGCTGACCGGCCTCTGGGACGCCAATGTCGACCGCTCGCCGGTGTTGGCCTTGACCGGCCAGGTCGACACCCAAGTGCTTGGACCCGGCGCCTTTCAAGAGGTCGATCTGGTGGCCGCCTTCGGCAAAGTGGCGCAGTGGAGCCAGACGGTCTTCGACGGCAGCCGCCATGCCGAGTTGATGAACTTGGCGGCGAAGAGCGCCATCTTGAACCGCGGCGTCTCTCACCTGATCTTCCCCGACGAGGTACAAACCCTACCGGCAAAGACCAAGGCCAAGGCGGGCGGACCGGCGGGACGGCTGACCCCACGGACCATCTCGCCGCCCGCCGAGGCGTTGGCCGGCGCGCTCGAACTCTTGCGCGGTGCCCAGCGGCCGGTGATCATCGTCGGTCACGGAGCACGGTTCGAGATGGAGTCCGTGATCGAGTTGGCGACCCTCTTGCGCTGCCCGGTGGTCACCACCTTCAAAGGCAAAGGGCAGATCTCCGACCATCATCCTCTCGGCTGCGGGGTCTTGGGTCGTAGTGGAACCCCGGTCGCCAGCTGGTTCATGAACGAGGCCGACTGCCTCCTGGTCTTCGGCGCCTCGTTCTCCAACCACACCGGCATCACCCCGAAGAAACCGACCATCCAAGTGGACTTCGATCCGATGATGCTCGGCAAGTTCCACCCCGTGGATGTGCCGGTGTGGGGTGAGATTGGCGTCACCTGTCGGCTGCTGTGCCAGGATCTGACCACCCGCGAGAGCTTCGCGGCCGAAGATCAACGCTCTCAAGTTGCCGAACGGTGGAAGATCTGGCGCCACGAGAAGAAGCGGCGCGAGGCCGAGTACCGGGGGCGCGGTGTGGACTCGGCATCGATCTTCGCGGCGATGAATCGCACCGTGCCGCAAGACGCCATCATCGCGGTCGACGTCGGCAACAACGCCTACTCCTTCGGTCGCTATTTCGAGTGCCGTTCGCAAACCGTGCTCATGTCCGGCTACCTCGGCTCGATCGGCTTTGCCTTCCCAGCGGCGATGGGGGCTTGGGCGGCCACCCAAGAAGAAGAGTCCCCGTTCGCCGGCCGACCGGTGGTCGCGGTGTCGGGAGACGGCGGTTTCGGGCAGTACCTCGGCGAACTGACCACGGCGGTCAAGTACGGCATGAAGCTCACCCACATCCTCGTCAACAACAGCGAGCTGGGCAAGATCAGCAAGGAGCAACGCTCCGGCAACTGGGATGTCTGGCAGACCTCCCTGCACAATCCGAACTTCGCCAGCTACGCGGAACTCTGCGGCGCCCTGGGCATCCGCGTCACCCGCCCCGAACACCTCGAAGGGGCGATCGCCAAGGCTCTAGCCCACGACGGCCCGGCCTTGGTCGAAGTGATGGCGGATGCGGAGCTCGTTTGACTACAGGTCCAGTACGGTCGTTGGCGGCAGTTTCTCTTGCAGCCGACGATCGCCAGTGGCGAACTTCCAGCGCCGACAGCGGGCGTGGGCGACCAGCAGGCGGTCGAACGGATCGCGGGTCCAATCGAGCGGCAGGGCCGCCATGAAGAGCCTCTCCGAAGCGGGGTCATCGAGCTGCCATCGGCGGTCCTTGCTCACCGCCTCCAAGGCGTTGTCTCCAACCTCTTCGAGCCGACCGCATTCGATCAGGAACTTGAGTTCGAGCAGGGTGACCGGGGAGAGGTAGAGGCGGGCGCCGGTTTCGGCCAGCGGCTTGGCGCGGCGGTGGCCGGTCAAGAGCCAGATCACCGCGTTGGTGTCGAGGAGGATCATGGTGTTTCCTTGCGAGGCTTGAAGGACAACTCGCCGCTGGCATCGGCTTGCCAGCTCCACTCGCCGTCGAGAAGCACTGGATCCAGGACGCGCAGAGGAGACCTCTTTGGGGTCGTGCGCGCGGGCTCTCTCTCCAGACTGAGGCGGAACTGGACGCCTTTTCGTTCCAGAATCACTTCTTCTCCTTGCTCGACCGAGTCGAGTAGACGAAAAAGCTTGCGGCGGGCTTCGGATGCGGTGTGGCGTAACATGTGTACATTGTACGTCTCCTTGGGAAAAATTGCCAATCCAGGGCGGGCAGCTCCCGCTCCGGGCTCTCTCTACCTAGACGCAAAACGGCCACAAAATTGCTCGTGGTATTTCGTTTGCGCCCAAAAGAGTCATCCACTCAACATGACCTCAGACGCCAACACCGCCGATTCGATCGGTGGTACTTGCGGCATCGGCATCCAAGCGATTTTCTATTCGAGCGACGGCGGTGTGACCTGGGGCTACACCTGTGCTCCCTCCGAGACCGCCTATGGCCTCAACTGCACCAACCCATTCCTCTTTGGCAGCGATCCGGCGGTCAACTGGGACGTCAACGGCAATGTATACCTCGAGCACATGATGCTGTGCACCGCGAACTTCATGACGTTTCAGTATGCGATCGTCACCGCGCGTTCGACCAACGGTGGGGTTACCTGGAACGGTCAGGGGATCGTGATCAACAGTTGGCCGACACCCAATCGGATCGAAGACAAGAATTTCTACGCCATCGACAACAACCCGGGCAGTCCCTTCTTTGGTCGTCACTACACCTGCTGGGATCGCAACAACAACGAAAAGTCGGCCTATTCGACCAACGCCGGCGCCACTTGGACCGAGGTCGACCTACCGCCTTCGCCCTCGACCGGCGCGTCCGTCTCTCCGAGCCAACACGCGAGTACCGACCTTGAGCACCACTCGGTGGGCTTGCGCGACCGCCGGTCTGGGAGGTTGATGAGAGTTCATCGCCCGGTGGTATCCCCGATCGTAGCGCTCGTCGAAGCGCAGTGTTCGGCTATCGATGGCTTAGTTAGTAACTCTCCTCGAGCCACTTCCTCCATCGCCGTTCGGGCAACGGGTTGTGGGCCGAGAAACGGGCGGTAACCCAAGCCGTAGAACCCGTCTGGTAATCCTCCGGGTGTCGGGCGGCTAGCTGCTTCGCTCCATCTTGGATCATCTCTCGAAGCTCGACACCGCCTTCCACGCGCATGCCCGGGGTCTGATATCGGATCCACAAGCGCCCGCCTACAGCCGGGCGTGAGCCACCAGGCGAGCCCGGCCGCTTAGGCCGGCCCGGCCGCTTAGGCCGGACGCCTTAGGGGTGAAAACCGAAAAACGACGTTTTTTCGGTTGAGGGGACCTCGGCGAGAGGTCCCCAAAAAATGAAAGGCAGGGCGGCCGGACGGCCGCCCTGCTACCATTCGGCCCCACATGAATGCCCGCAACCCCAATCGCCGTACTTTCAGCTACGAGGATGCCCTCAACACCTTTCCACAGGTGCGTGATTTGACCACCGCCGCGATTCGTCAGATTGAGGCGATGCTCAATCGGGTGCAGAGTCGTGACGAGCTGGAGGCCCGCAAGGAGGAGTTGCAGTCCGCCTATGAACGCATCGTGCAGGCTTGGGTGGAAGAGGTGAGTTCGGTGGGTTGCGAAGTGAAGGGGCTGTGGCTGGTGGATTGGGATTGTGGGGACGGCTACTACTGTTGGCGTTTTCCCGAGGACAGCATCAGCCACTACCACGGCTATGAGGAAGGCTTCGACGACCGCGTGCCGGTCAACTAGCCGTCGAAAAGGGCTTGGATCTGGGGTAGGTCGGTGGCGGCTAGGGAGGGGGTCTGGTGTTCGGCTTCGTGGAGTTCTTCGCTGGGGCGGGCGTGGGCCACCGCTAGGGTGCGTAGACCGGCTTGGCTGGCGGCTCGCAGGCCTGCTGGGCTGTCTTCGATGGCGAGGACCTCGTGGGGATGGAATAGGCGCTCGGGTAGGGGGGGGCGGGAGTTGAGCTGTGCGATGGCCTGGCGGTAGCCTTCGGGATCGGGCTTGCCGTTGTCGACCTCTTCGCAGGTGACCAAGACCTTGAAGTGGGCACGAACCTTCAGTTGGTCGAGGGCTCCCTCGACTTCGGAGCGCAGCGCGCCACTGACCACGCCCAAGACTAGGTTGGAGGTGATGGCTTGGGCTACCAGATCGGCGGTTCCGGGGAAGAAGGGGTAGCCTTCTTGGCGAATACGCTGGCGGTAGTAGGAGGCTTTCCGCGTCACTAGGCGTGCCAGCCGGCCGGCGTCGGGAGCGGCACTGTTGGAGCGTAGGGCGGCTACGAAGCAGCTGCGGTCATCCAGACCCAGGTAGTCGCTGAAGTAGTCCTCGGTCGACAATTGGACGCCCTCTTCCGCCAGGACTTGACGAAGCAGCTCGTAGTGAATGGGCTCGTCATCGACGAGAACGCCATTGAAGTCGAAGAGGAGGGCGCGTAGCACGGGTGCATGATACTCGGCATGGAAGACGGCGTTTGTCTTGAGCTACGGGGCAAACAACCTTTGCCACTTGGAGCCAGGAGAGGTACCATCACCGGCCGATGAGTCGAAACCTCTCAGAAAGAAGCCGTGGCCGCCTGGAAGTGATTACCGGCGGTATGTTCTGTGGCAAGAGCGAAGAGCTGGTGCGCCGCTTGCGCCGAGCGATGATCGCGCGCCAGAGGGTGCAAGTCTTCAAACCCGCGACCGACACTCGGTACTCGCCGGAGCGGCTGGTGACCCGAGACAACCGGCAGCTCGATGCCGAGACTATCGGCAGTAGCCGCGAGCTTGGCGAGCGCTTGCGGCCCAATGTGGATGTGATCGGCATCGATGAGGCACAGTTTTTCGATCTGGCCATCGTCGATGTCCTCGATAAGTTGGCGGACGAAGGCCGCCGGATCGTGGTGGCTGGTCTCGATCTTGACTATCGCCGCAAGCCATTCGGCCCCATGCCGGCGATCATGGCGCTGGCCGAGTACGTGGAGAAACTGCATGCCGTTTGCGTTCGATGCGGCGAGCCAGCGCAGTACAGCCAGCGGATTTCGGGTGGAGACGAACAGGTGCAAGTGGGGGATACGGGTTCCTACGAGGCGCGCTGCCGTCGTTGCTACGAGGAGGGAATCGCCAAAGTCGTCAGTGAGCCGATTCCCGTGGAGGGGTTGCGATGACTTCTCCCACGAAGAGCCTCATGGGCGACGCCTGCGGCGAGGCACGGGAAGAATCGCGGGCGCGCCCGTCCGCCGCCATCCGCGTCTCGATGATGCCCAAGGACACCAACGCCATGGGCACGATCTTCGGCGGCATCATCCTCTCCTATATTGACCAAGCGGGTGCCGTCGAAGCGCACATTCATGCTCCCGGCAACCTGGTGACCGCGGCGATGCGCGAAGTGGAATTCGTGGCGCCAGTCTTTGTGGGAGACCTGGTGAGCTTCTACGCCGAGACGGTACGCGTCGGCCGCACCTCCATCACCGTGAGGGTGGAGGTCATCGCCGAACGCCGCATCGGCAAGGAACCCGGAAAACACCGGGTTACCACCGCGGAGGTGATCTACGTCCAGGTAGATCAAGATCGCAACCCCGTTCCGATCGAGAAGGGCTAGTGGTACCCTATGCTGGCTTTGACGTCTCTCATCTAGTTCGCTCCACCACGACCCACTCATGGACCTGGCTGCCACAACTGTGAGCACTCCCCCCAAGCTGGACGATCATGAACTGATCCGGCGAATCGTCGGCGGCGATCAGCAAGCGTTGGGTACGCTCCACACTCGCCACTCACCGATTCTTCTCGGGCTGTCCAACCGCATTTTGGATCGCTTCGAGGACGCGGAAGAGGTGGTTCAAGAGGTCTTCGTCCAAACTTGGGATCACGCGGACCGCTATGACGCGAACCGTTCTTCGGTGACCACGTGGCTCATCCTGATGGTGCGCAGCCGGGCGATCGACCGATTGCGCAACCGGAAAGTGGTGCAGAAGACCCTGTCCGCGGCTCAGCACGAAAAACCTCCAACCTATGCATCCGCCTCGGGCCTGCTCGACGTATTGACCACTGAAAGACGTCGTAGGGTGAAAGAAGAACTTGCTCTGCTACCCATTGAACAGAGCCAAGTCATCGAATTGGCCTTCTTCCATGGGCTGACCCAGAGCGAAATCGCGGCCGAGACGGGAATCCCTCTGGGCACGGTGAAGACGCGCACCCTCCTGGCGATGAAAAAACTGAGAAAGGCGCTACGCCAAGAGATTAGAGGTTTGCTCTGAGACCCTCGGATCAGAGCAATCAAGTATCGAGAATCCGATTCGAGAATCCGAGTGCAGCTATGATGGACCGCGAAGAACAGATCATTTCAGCCCTCCTGGAGACCGACCCTCTCGCTCAGTCGAGTGAGAGCGATCTCAGTGAGGAAGAACAGACCCTCGAACGCCTCTACATCGAGGTGATGGGCTTGCTACCGCATGCCGTCGAGCCGCTGGCGCCGAACCCGCAAGCCAAGGCGAAGTTGCTGGCGGCGATCGGTTCCGATCGAGCGTCCAGTCGGCAAGAGCAGCAGACGTCGGTGGTTTCCAGCCCAGTTCCACCGGTCGCCACCCTGCGCCACCGTCCGGAGCCGCGGTCGACCCACGCGCCACTGGTTCGCCAAGCCAGCCGGTGGCCGCTGGCCATGGCGGCCGGGATCACCTTGGCGATGATCGGCCTGGGTGCGATCATGTATCTGCGCCTTCAG
>QIHU01000537.1 GCA_003231035.1 Acidobacteriota bacterium | reverse complement strand
TTGCCTTCTTGAAGGCGACCGAGGGGGAAGATCTCGCCGACCCGAGTTTCGTCGAGCACTGGTCCAAGGCCAAGGAGGCGGGGCTGATTCGCGGCGCCTATCACTTCTATGTGACGGAAGACGATCCCGAAAAGCAGGCGAAGTTCTTCATCGAGACCGTCCAGCTCTCTTCCGGTGACCTTGCCCCAGTGGTGGACATCGAGTTGATCGGTAAGAACACCCCGGACGGTCTCGCCGGCCGGCTCAAGACCTTCGCCACTCGTCTCGAAGAGCACTACGGCGTCAAACCGATCATCTACACCTCACCCAATTTCTGGGATGAGCACCTCGGTGGAGGCTTCGGCGACTATCCGCTGTGGGTTGCCGAGTACGAGGTGGATCAGCCTCGCTTGCCGGCAGGGTGGAGCGATTGGCACAGGCGGATGCGCAGGTCTCGGGGGTGGCCCAGGGTGCTGATCTCAGCAAGGTCAATGGGGACGGGGTGGATCTGTCGGTGCTACTGATCCCCGAGTGAGGGCGGAGATCGGGACGTTGGCGAAAGGAATCTCGACAGCCATGGGCGAGGTTGGCTGAGCTTCCTAGGGCGGGTCTTCCTTATTGGCAGGGAAGTAGGCAATATACATGTCACGTTCTAACAACTCCTTTTCCAACGCGGATGTCGTGGAAGTGTCCACGTTGGTCCCTCCTGGGCGTAGTTGGCTGGGGTGGTAGACCTCGACTCCGAGGTCGCGCTGCGCCTTTTGTGACTCGACAAACTTCTGCATGCCACCGTTGTGGAGACCTGCGAAGGCCCTGCGAGCCCTGCCCTCCGCGGAACGAATGTCCTTCTTCTGTTGTGCGGTGAGCGGCGATGACGAGGTCCGTAGCGCCAGACCAGCCTCGGCCAGCAGGGCGGCAAGATCCTGCCCGGGCCCATCACCCACTAGAATCCGCACTGGAATAGGTTTACCAGGCTGGGGGACGGATAGACCGCGAACGACGAATCCCTCTTGCTGGAGTGTTTCCACCACGAAATCGCGGGCTTCAGCTCCTTGGTATTCTGCCCTCTTTGGCATCCCCGGTGGTGTGGGGACCCAGATGCCGGCAAGTTTGAGTTCTACCTTCTTGCCGTTGAGTCGGGCTGTGAGCAGGTCGCCGCTGACCACTCGTAGATCTTCGAGTTGTGCCTGTGCCGCCAAGGCGCCCAGACTCAAGACTACGGTGAGTGCCGCCACTGAGATTTTCATTCCTTCGCCCTCCATCGTGTAGCGATCTTGAAGGCTGAGGCGACACTTCAGGCGGTCCGCGCGCGTCCAATATTCCTCGCCAGCTATGGTTCCATAAAATTCTGCAAGATCTGATGGCGCTTGTCAATCACTGCCTAGTTGCATCACGAGCTGCTACCTCGCGGATTTCCTAATAAGGAAGGCCCCGGCAGTGCTGCCGGGGCCTGGATGGTTCTGGAAGATCTTCCAGCCGCCCAGCGGCTCAGGGTGCGCCGAGCGGCCCCAGTGGAAAGAGACCCAGCAGATAGTAGTTACCGGCGGTGACCGGGGGGTTGATCAAGAAGGGTGGGATGGCGATCCCAGGAAGGACGCCGAAAGTCGTACTGTCCGTATGCACGACCAGCGCGATGACCGGCGGGCGACTCGGGCTGCGCAGCAACTCGGGGTAGCCGCTCGCCTCCAGCATTTGGTAGCCGGTTACCGGATCGAATCGGCGCAGCCAAGAACCTCCTACTGGCGCGATGCGCGGACCGGCCGGGTGGTCGGGGCAGCAGGTGGGTTGCTCGGCGCCGGAGCCAGCTGGGGCCAAGGTCTGTTGGGTCGGCGTCATGCCGTTGACCAAGGGCACCTGGCCGGTGGCCAGTGGGTTGTAGTCGAGCCAAGCGAGGAGATGGGCTCTGCCGTTGTGGTGGATGCGAAAGCCGTTCGGCTCCCGGCCGCGCCCCTCGGTGAAAGAGGCGCGGCTATGGGCCACGGGTGAGTTCATCATCGCGATGGGCGGCTGTCCGGGGCCAATCGGATCGAAGATCGGGTCTGGTGTCGGCTGACCGGCTGGGAAGTGGACAAACCAGGCGGTGACCACCATGTCGGGTGACATGCCGCTGAGGCGGATTGAAATCGCTGCCTTGTTGTTGCTGGTGGTCAGGATACGCAGGGTGCCCACCGGGTTGGGGGCGACCAGGGCCGGATCGATTCCCACCGGCACCGGGCACGGCGGGAGTTGGCCGGCGTTGGGTGGGAAGCAGACCATCCCCACCGTCTCGTTGACCACGATGGAGCTGGCGCCCAAGGGGCCACCCAGGGCCCCGAGGAGCAGCACCAAGACTAGTGGAACGAGCTGGGCGAGGGGTTGCTGAGTGAGTACGAGGCGGAGACGATTCTCCCGTGACATGGGGTGACCTCCTGTTTGTAGGTCCCCCGGTGGAGCCGTTCTCCTTGCTACAGACCGGTACACCCGATCCGCCGGCTCCATACCGGGGGTGGCGTTGACCTAGGGTAGGGAGGACGGGGAGGCGATGTCAGCTACTTAGGTTGCACAAGCCGCTCAAACCGGCCTTTTCGGTCAGGGCACCGGGATTGCGCAGGAGAATCGCGCCGCGTTGGAGGGTGACCAGCCCCTCTTGCTCGAACTCTTTGAGGATACGGCTGACCACCACGCGGCGCGAGCCGACCTCCAAAGCAACGCTTTGGTGGGTGGTTTCGAGCCGCTCTCCGTTGTATGCCTGGCGGACCAGGAAACTAGCGATACGGGCATCGAGCCTCTGGAAGGCGACTTCGTTGGTGATAGCCACCACCTGGTTCAGTTGACGCGCGATCAGTTTGAGAACGTACTCGCGCCAGAAGGTATGTTGGTCAAACCAAGTCCGAAAGACGGAAGCCGGAATGTACAGCCCCTCACCCGCTGACTCGATCGTCACTGAGCCCGGTAGCGGGTCGCCACCGATGCAGCACGCGGCGGCGATCACACAGCCAGCTCCAGGATTGAGATGGAACAGGGTGATCTCGCGTCCATCGGCGGCCATGGTGAAGATGCGTGCTTGGCCAGAGAGGAGGATTAGAAAGTGGCGGCAGGGGCTGCCTTGTGCCGCCAAGAGCTCTTGGCTTCTCACCGAGAACAGTTGAACCTCGCGGTTGAACTCGGTGGCCGTTTCGTGTGGAATATCCGTGAAGTCAGGAAAAGCGCGGAGTCGGTCTAGCAACGGCTGGTCGTTCATCGATTTCTCCTGGCAGGTGGTTGCATCTAGATGGCTCTCCTATCTTAGTGAGTGCGACTGGGGTTGAGTAGGGGGACTGAATCGGTGGCCACTACGATATAAAAACCCTTCATCCGCGCGCCCTTGCGTCTCGGCAGAGCCTCGACTAAGATCAAAGAGATGTCGAATCGTGCACTCTGCGGAGTTCTAACCCTGCTCTTTCTCATCGCGCCGATCAGTGCGGCGTACTGTGGGGATTGCACGATCACCGGTTGCGACTCGGAAGCGATGGCGCACGATGCCACTGCCGAGTCCTCGGCCAAAGATGCCATCGCCAGTGGCCACTGCCCGCGGGAGCAACCGGCCACCGAGGATCCGCTGACCTGCCGTTCGGCTCTCTCCTGGGGCGCGGCGGAGGGCTGCTGCTCGCTGAGCGCGGCCACGGATCCTGGCGAGATTGCCCTCTTGACCTTGGCCTCACCGGTCGAGTTCGCTGTGCGGCTGGTCAGCTCGATTGACGAACCCACCCTTCGATTTGGCGAAGGCGATGGCCGTTGGCACCATCCCTCGGCCATACCCCTGCCTCCGTCTCTCCAGCCTCTCTTCGCCCTTCACAGCTCTTTCCTCATTTGATTCTCACTTCGGTGTAGTGGCTTGCGTGCCCTTTCGGCACGCGGCGATCTCTACTCGAAAGGAGAACCATGTTTGGCAGGAAAAAGTTGTCCTGGCTGTTGATGGGCCAAGTGTTCGTACAGGGGGCGGTGGCTGCGACAGCCAGTGCTCAGCAGCCACCCGAGGTGTCAGAGTCGGCCACCGCCGAGGTGATGGACCCCGCCGCGCTAGAGCAGACGCCTTCGCCGCGACGATCGATCGAGCCGTCCGTCAGCCTGTTGCAAGCGATCGAGCCGGTCGCCTTGCGCCACCTGGTGGGCGAGGTCCTGGAACGCAACCCAGAGATCGCTCGCGCCCGCCAGCAAGCCGCCGCGGCCGCTGCCCGGGCGCCGCAGGTGCGCGCCCTGCCCGACCCGGTGGCCGCTTGGACCCTCTTCGTGCTCCCGGTCGAAACTCGGGTTGGAGCGCAGCGCCTCAGCGCCTCCATCCGCCAGAAGTTTCCCTGGTTCGGCAAACTGGCGCTCAAGGAACGGGCGGCGCTCTACGCCGCCGCCGCGGCCGAAGCCAAGGTCGAAGTGGTGCGCCTCGACGTTCTGACCGACGCTCGCCGGCTGGCCTATGAGCTGAGTTTCCTCGCCGCGCTCGAGGAGATTGTACGAGCGGAGCGTGGCACGCTGGAGCGCTTCGAGCAGGCGGCGCAGGCTCGCTACGCGGCGGGGATCGGGTTGCAGCAGGAGAGTGTGCGCATCCAGGCGCAGATCACCCGTGTCGACACTCGCCTGTTGGTAATTTCGGAGCGCCGAGCCTCGCTGCGGGCGACCCTCAACGGTCTGCGCGACCGGCCCGCCGACCAAGCGCTGGAGACCGCGCCGCTGCCACGGCCGGGGGAGCCAAAGCTGGACCGCGATGGCCTGCTGCGTGCCGCGCGCGCGGGGCGCCCAGAGTTGGCGGCGGCCGCCGCCGAGATTGCCGCCGCGGCAACGATGAGCGAACTGGCGGCGAAGAACTTTCGTCCCGATGTCACCTTCGGGGTGTCGTACACCGTGGTTGAACGGCGCGACGATGCCGCCGGTCGGGCCAACCCGCCGGCGAGCAATGGCGACGACATTTTCGCTTTGACCGGCTCGCTCAACCTGCCGGTCTGGCGGCGCAAGCTCGAAGCGGGGGTGAGTGAAGCGGAGGCTATCCGGTGGGCGGCCGAGGAGGGCGAGCGGAGGATTCTAGCGGCGATCGAGCGCTCGATCGGCGACCTCACCGCGCGCATGCCGCTGCTGTATGAGCACTGGAAGTTGCTGGAAACAGTGCTGAGTGTCCAGGCGCGCGAGGCGCTGCGCTCCGCCGAGACGGCCTACACCACCGGCAAGCTGAACGCCGTGGACCTACTCGACGCCGAAGTCGTCCTCTTGGAGGTCCGCATCGCCATCGCGCGAACCCGGACGGACCTCGCCGTGGCCCGGGTGGAACTCGAACGGGCGACAGCCACACCTTCACAGGAGAGTCGTGATCATGACCACCAAAAATAGCCGCAAGACAACAATCCTTGCCGTAGTCGCGCTCACCGTCGCCGTGGTGGTTGGGGTGGGGCTGGCGCAACTTTTGCCGCCCGATCTCTTCGCTCTGCGCGACGGGCCGGCCATGGCGCGGAGCGAGGCGGACGCCGCGCAGGCGGAGGCCGATCTATGGACCTGCGGCATGCACCCGCACGTCCTCGAACACGGGCCTGGGTCTTGCCCGATCTGTGGCATGAACTTGGTGCCTGTGCGGGGACTGGAAGAAGCGGGCGCCGGTCAGGATCACGCCATGGCCGCGGAGCGTTGGGTTTGTCCTGACCATCCGAGCATCGTCGAGGATGGCCCCGGGGAGTGCCCGATCGATGGCAGCGAGCTGGTGCGGGCACCGGCGGAGCCGGCGTCGGCGGTCTCCACGGGGGAGCGCGAGATCCTCTTCTACCGCAACCCGATGGACCCGGAGATCACTTCGCCGGTGCCGGCCAAGGACAGCATGGGCATGGACTATGTGGCGGTCTACAGCGACGCGGCGGGCGCCACCGGTGAGTCCGGGGCGGCCATCCGCATCGACCCGACGGTGGTGCAGAACATGAACGTGCGCACCGAACGGGTGGAGCGCCGCGACCTCACTAAACCGATTCGCACCGTCGGTTACTTGGAGTTTGACCAGCAGCGGATGGTGACGGTGACCACCAAGTATTCGGGTTGGGTGGAGAAGGTCTATGTCAACTACGTGGGCGAGAAGGTGCGTCGGGGTCAACCGCTGTTCGAGGTCTATTCGCCCGAGCTGGTGCAGACGGAGCAGGAGCTGCTCTCGGCGCTCAAGTTCGCCCGTCAGCTGAGCACGGCGCCCGCCGACGCTCGCGAGCGCGCTGAATCGCTGGTGGATTCGGCGCGGACTCGGCTTGGTTACTGGGATATCTCGAAACAGCAGATCGCTCAACTGGAAGAGACCGGCGAGGTCTTTCGCACCCTCAAGGTGGCCGCCCCGTCCAACGGGCTGGTGATGAAGCGGATGGCGGGCCTGGAAGGAATGGCGATCAAGCCGGGGATGGAGATCTTCCACATCGTCGACATGGCGAGCCTGTGGATCTCGGTCGAGCTCTTCGAGGACCACATCGCCTGGGTCCGCGAAGGGACCGAAGCCCGGATCGAGCTGGCCTACTTTCCTGGCGAAACCTTTCGCGGCAAGGTGCGGTTCTTGGAGCCTGAGTTGTCCGACAAGACGCGCACCATGCGGGCGATGATCGAACTGCCCAACCCTGGTGGGCGGCTGCGCAAAGGGATGTACGCCACGGTGGAGTTCGCACCGGTGATCGTGCGGGATGCGGTCGCCGTGCCGTCGCAAGCCGTGCTGCGCACCGGCCAACGCAACGTTGTGGTGGTGGCTCTCGGCGAGGGCAGCTTCGCGCCGCGCGAGGTGACTCTAGGGCACGAGGCGGCGGGCTACACCCAAATTCTTAGTGGCCTCGAAGCCGGGGTGGAGGTCGTCACCTCGGCGCAGTTCCTGCTCGATTCCGAATCCAAGCTGCGCGAGGCGATCCAGAAGATGATCGCGGACCGCGCTGGGTCCAGTACCTCCGGGATCGCGAAACCGTCCGGTGGCGAGGCCGTCGATATGGGCGGCGACAACAGCCATTCTGGCCACTAATAGGGAGACACAGCGATGCTCAGCCGTATTATCGAGTGGTCTCTAAAGAACCAGCTCTTGGTGGTCGTAGCTCTACTGCTCGCCGTCTTCGGCGGCGTCTGGTCGATCAGCCAAACTCGTGTCGACGCCATTCCCGATCTGTCCGACGTCCAGGTGATCATCTACTCCGAGTTTCCGGGGCAGGCTCCCCAGGTGATCGAGGATCAGGTCACCTATCCCCTGACCTCCAAGATGCTGTCTGTACCCTTCGCCAAGGTGGTGCGCGGCTACTCCTTCTTCGGCTTCTCGTTCGTTTACGTGATTTTCGAGGACGGTACTGATCTCTACTGGGCCCGCTCACGGGTGCTCGAATACCTCTCCGGGCTGGCCGGGAAGCTGCCTCCGGGGGTGGCGCCGCAGCTCGGCCCCGATGCCACCGGCGTTGGCTGGGCCTTCATGTATGTGCTCAACTCGCCCCAACGTTCGCTGGCCGAGCTGCGCAGTTTGCAAGACTGGTACCTACAGTATGGCCTGTCGTCGGTCGACGGAGTTTCGGAGGTCGCTTCAATCGGCGGCTTCGTGCGCCAGTACCAAGTGGAGGTTGATCCGATTCGGCTGCGCGCCTACGGGATGCCGCTCAAGACGGTTAAACAGGCGATTCAACAGTCCAACATCGATGTCGGCGGTCGTATCTTGGAGATGGCCGAGCGCGAGTACATGGTCCGCGGACGCGGCTATATCAAGGATGTTCGCGACCTGGAGAACGTTGTGCTCACCGCCGGTCCCGGTGGCGTGCCTGTGCTGCTCAAGGATGTAGCTAGGGTGACCATCGGCCCAGAGATTCGCCGTGGATTGGCCGACTGGAACGGCGAGGGCGAGACTGTGGGCGGCATTGTCATTGTGCGCGCCGGCGCGGATACCCGAACCACCATCCAGCGAGTCAAGAAGAAGCTAGAAGAACTCAAGGCCGGGCTGCCGGACGATGTCGAGATCGAGATCGCCTACGACCGTAGCGGCTTGATCGAACGCTCGATCGCCACCCTCACCGACACCTTGATCGAGGAACTGATCGTCGTCTCCCTGATCTGCATCCTCTTCCTTTTCCACTTCCGTTCGGCCTTCGTCGCCATCATCTCGATTCCGCTGTCGATTTTGCTGGCTTTCATCCTCATGCGGATGCAGGGACTGGGGGCCAACATCATGTCCCTGGGAGGGATCGCCATCTCAATCGGGGTGCTGGTCGACGCCGCCATCATCATGGTGGAGAACGCCCACAAGCACTACGAGGAGTGGCAGGGCAAACGCAGCCACTATGAAATCATCCTGCGTTCCGCCCAGGAGGTCGGGCCGACGCTGTTCTTTACATTGCTGGTGATCACCGTCTCTTTCATGCCGGTGTTCACCCTACAAGCGCAGGAGGGGAGGCTGTTCAGCCCCCTGGCCTTCACCAAGACCTACGCCATGGGCATGTCGGCGATCTTGGCGGTGACCGTGGTGCCGGTGCTGATGTTCTGGTTCGTGCGCGGCAAGATTCGCGGCGAGGCCAAGAACCCGGTGTCGCGGTTCTTGCGCTTCCTCTACACGCCGGTGTTGCATTTGGCGGTGCGTTGGCGCTGGCTGGTGATCGTCGCCATGATCGTCCTTCTGGTGGTGACGATCATTCCCATGCAGCGCATCGGTTCGGAGTTCATGCCGCCGCTGTGGGAAGGAGATCTGCTCTACATGCCGACCACCTTCCCCGGCATATCCATCACCAAGGCGAAGGAGATCTTGCAGCAGACCAACAAGATCATCCGCACCTTCCCGGAGGTGGAATCCGTCTTTGGCAAGGTGGGCCGAGCCGAGACCGCCACCGATCCGGCCCCGCTGTCGATGATCGAGACCACGATCGTGCTGAAGGCTCCCGAGGAGTGGCGAGAGGGGCTGAGCCGTGACGATCTGATCGCCGAGTTGGATCGAGCGATACAGATTCCGGGTCTCACCAACGCCTGGACGATGCCGATCAAGACCCGCATCGACATGCTTTCAACCGGCATCAAAACACCGGTGGGAATCAAAATCGGTGGTCCGGATCTACGCACGCTGGAGGATATCGCCAAGCGCGTTGAAGCGGTGGTCAAACCGTTGCCGGGCACCCTTTCGGCCTATGCCGAGCGGGTCATGGGAGGCAGCTACCTAGACTTCGATATCGACCGCGAGGCCGCTGCTCGATTCGGTATCAAGGTCGGCGATATTCAAGACGTGATTCGATCCGCCGTGGGTGGCATGAACGTCTCGTGGACAGTCGAAGGGCTCGAACGATATCCGATCAACGTGCGCTACCCGCGGGAGCTGCGCGACAGCCCGACAGCGCTCGGCGAGATTCTGGTGGCCACACCGATGGGCGGCCAGGTGCCGCTGCGCCAGCTGGCCAAGCTCGAACTGCGCGATGGGCCGCCGGGAATCAAGTCCGAAGGGGCGCGTCCCAACGCCTGGATCTACGTTGACCTGCGTGGCGTGGATCGGTTCTTGGGTCAAACGAGCCAAGGAGGAGGTCACCGCCCAGGTGGAACTGCCGCCTGGCTATACCATCTTCTGGTCGGGCCAGTACGAATACATGCAGCGGGCCAAGGCGCGGCTCTTGATCATCGTGCCGATCACCCTATTCCTGATCTTTCTGATCCTTTACTTCCACCTCAAGTCGATCGTCAAGACCGCCATCGTCTTGTCGGCGATTCCCTTCTCTTTGGTCGGCTCAGTCTGGCTATTGGACTTCCTCGACTACAACTGGTCGGTGGCGGTGATCGTCGGCATGATCGCTCTGGCGGGTTTGGCCGCCGAGACCGGCGTGGTCATGTTGCTCTACCTGGACCTCGCCTATGACCGCTGGCAAGCCAAAGGCCGCATGCTCACCTTCTCGCACCTGCGCGAGGCGATCGATCACGGCGCGGTGCAGCGCATCCGCCCCAAGATGATGACCGTCGCCGCCACCTTCTTCTCGCTGGTTCCCATCCTGTGGGCGACCGGCACCGGTTCCGACGTCATGCGGCGCATCGCCGCGCCGATGGTCGGCGGGGTCTTCACCTCGTTCGTGGCGGAACTGGTGGTCTTTCCGGCCATTTACTTCCTCTGGCGGGGCATCGGTCTTGAGAAGACGGAGCTGATCGTCGATGACGAGGCAGAGCCTGAAGAGAAGGTTGCTCCCGCATGAACCACACCTCAACAACCAGGGTTGCCTTCAACGCAACCTAGAAAGGGATTTCCACGATGAAACTTGCACAACGAAGAATGACCCTCGCCGTCGCGGCGCTGGCACTTGCCCTGCTGGCGGCTCCGAGCGCTTTTGCCGGAGGGGGCAAGCGCCTCGGCCTTCGCCACCATCCTCGTCCACTACGAGGGAATTCGCCAAACACTCCTGGTGGATGAAACCGAAGGGCTGAGCGCCCATGCACAGGCCATTCACCATGCGGTGCAGGCTCTGGGCACTGACTTCAGCGCCGAGAAGGCGGGGGTGAAAGCCGACTTGCTGGAGCAAGCTCGGGATCTGTTACCCGCGATCTCCGAGGCGGCAGCCGAGTTCGGAGAGGCCAGCGATCTGGAGACGGCCCGCCAGGCGCTCTATCCGCTTTCGAAGGCTCTCGTGCGCTACCGTAAGCTAGCGACGGGCGACCTTCCCGCTGTGGCATACTGTCCGATGGCCAAAAAGTCCTGGTTGCAGCCGTCCGGAGAGATTGGCAACCCCTACTACGGCCAGGCGATGCCGACCTGTGGAGAGATCGTCGATGGCTAGACCCATTCGCGGAACTAGAGGAGAGTGACCATGACTCTGAAACGTACCGGCGCAATCTTGGTTGGCATTCTTGCGGTGGTGGGCTCCCTGGCGCTACTCGCGGCCTTCGGCTTTGCCCTGAGCGGCGTTTCGGCACAGCCTGAGCCTTCCGCCCTGGAGGCGAAGTTGGCACGAGCGGCTCGGCATCGGCTAATCCCACGCGCTGCCCGGGCTCGGGAGAATCCGGCGACAGCGAGCGGCGAGCTGATCGAAGAAGGGTTGGAGCATTGGGCCGATCATTGCGCGATCTGCCATGGCAACGACGGTAAGGGCGATACCGCTATCGGCCGCGGCCTCTATCCACGGTCTCCCGACATGACCTTGCCGGCGACCCAAGAACTCTCGGACGGCGAGCTGTTCTGGATTATCGAGAACGGCATCAAATTGACCGG
>QIHU01000310.1 GCA_003231035.1 Acidobacteriota bacterium | reverse complement strand
GCCGTCATCGCCATCACCAACGCCGACGACGGCAGCCCTAGCTTCTTCGCTCGTCGCGCCTACGATCTGCTGGCCCCGGCCCTGCGCGCGATGGTGACAGAACCACCAGCGTCCAAAGTTGCGGTCGACACCGCCCGCTGGCAGCGCTACCTCGGCCGCTACACCGACCCGTGGGGCTGGGAGTACCAGGTGATGATTCGCGGTGACCAACTGTTGCTCTACGAACACTCCTACCCGCCCGAGGACAGGCCCGAAGGCGGGCTGACCTTCCTGGAACCGGTGTCGCAAGACACTTTCCGTATGGGCGACGGCGAGTTGGTCGTCTTCGAATTCGACGCCGAGGGCAAGGTGGCGCGCATCCGGCGACGCTACGACTACATTTTCCCGATCGGCGCCGATCAGCAGGTGCCCCACTCCGCGGCGCAGGGCCGCGACGACCCCTGAGCGAAGGTCCTTTCTTGCGATGATCCAGCTACGCCACCACCCGATGGAGCTGCGCCTACGCCACACTTTCCGGCTGGCGCGCGGAGATAGTGACGTGCGTCAAAACCTGATCGTCGAGCTTGAACACGATGGGCTGGTCGGGCTCGGCGAGGCGGCGCCGATCGCCCGCTACGGCCAAGACCAAGCCTCGGCGGCACGGGCGGTGGAGCTGATGGTCGAGCGGTTCAACGAGCAGAACAGCGACCCGCGCCACTACGCCCTGGCGGCGGAGCGGGTGGCGGTCGAAGGTGAGCCGTCGGCCACCGCGGCCTTCGACATGGCCCTGCGCGACCTGGCCGGCAAGCGGCTGGGGGCGCCGCTCTATGAACTCATGGGGGTCGATTCCACGGCAATGCCCGTGACCTCTTTCACCATCGGTATGGACGATCCCGAAACGGTGGTCGCCAAAGTGCGTGAGGCGAGCCAGTTCGACGTGCTCAAGGTCAAGATGGGTAGCGCTGGAGATCGGGCGGTGATTGAAGCGGTGCGTAGCGTCAGCGATCAGCCCTTGCGAGTCGACGCCAACGAAGGGTGGACCTTGGAGGAGGCCGGCAGCCACCTCGCCTGGTTGGCTGACCAAGGGGTCGAGTTGGTCGAACAACCGCTACCCGCCGGCCAAATCGAAGAGATGCGCCAGCTGCGCGCGGCGAGCCCCTTACCGCTCTTTGCCGACGAGAGCGTCGGCGTGGCGAGCGACATCCCCAAGCTGGCCGGCGCCTTCGACGGCATCAACATCAAACTGATGAAGTGCGGCGGAATCGGCGAAGCCATGCGCATGATCGCTACCGCCCGCGCCCACGGCATGAAGGTGATGCTCGGCTGCATGGTGGAGTCGTCGCTGGCGATCACCGCCGCCGCACACCTCTCGCCGCTGATCGACTACGCCGACCTCGATGGCAACTTGTTGACCGTGAACGATCCCTTCGTTGGGGCGACGGTGAAGGCGGGGCGTTTGGTACTGCCCTCCGGCCCGGGGCTGGGGGTGGAACGAATTTCGACCGTGGATGAATGAACTCGGGGTCTGTGGGGCTCCTTGAGGGGGAAGGATCGAATGGACGGCTTTGAATACAGGAACGGTGTGCTTCACGCCGGAGATGTCCCGCTACCGGCTATCGCCGAAGCGGTGGGGACCCCCGCCTACGTCTACTCGGCCGATGGCATCCGTAGTGCTTTCTCTCGGCTGATGGCGGCCTGCGAGACGATGGGCGCCAAGCCGCACTACGCCCTCAAGGCGAGCCCCAACCTGCACATCTGCCGTCTGCTGCGCGAGCTCGGCGCGGGGATGGACGTGGTCTCGGGCGGCGAACTGGAGCGAGCCTGGCTGGCCGGCACGCCGATGGAAGAGATCGTCTTCGCCGGGGTGCGCGCCGCCTTGAGCGGCCGCTTCAGCCCGCTGGGAACGGCGGCGGAGAGCTTTGGCCGGAGCGGCATCGAAGCGCGCGGCCCGGTCGGTTTGATCAACGTCGAGTCGCCCAGCGAACTCGAACGGCTCTCAGCCATCGCGGCGGAACTGGGCGTCGGCGCCCAAGTCTGCGTGCGGGTCAACCCCAACGTCGATCCCAAGACCCACGAGTACGTCACCACTGGCAAAGACCGCAACAAATTCGGCATCGACGTCGATCAAGTGCCCCCCTTGTTCGAGCGCTACCGCGACGATCCCTACCTGGAGCTGGTCGGCCTTCACGTCCACATTGGCTCCTCCGTCCGCCAGACCGATCCCTACGCCGACGCCACCCGGGTCGTCCTCGCCCTGGTCGACGACCTCGAAGCGGCCGGCCACGCGATCGCCGTCCTGGACCTGGGTGGCGGCTGGGGCGCCGAGTACGAAAGCGGCGAAGCCCCCAGCGTCGACGCCTACGCCGCCGCCATGGCTCCGCTGATCGCCGAGCGGGTCGCGCAAGGCTTGCGGGTGATCATCGAACCCGGCAAGAAAATCATGGCCAACGCCGGCGTGCTCCTCACCCGCGTGCAACACATCAAGCAAGGCCGCACCCGCCGTTTCGTCATCTGCGACGCCGGAATGCAAACCCTCATCCGCCCCGCCCTCTACAAAGCCTTCCACTTCATCTGGCCCGTCCAAATCGAAGCCCAACACCTCCCCCCTAAACGGGCCGAGCACCTAGACCTCGAAGATCTCGTTCGCTGCGACATCGTAGGCCCCATCTGCGAATCCGCCGACTTCCTAGCCCACGACCGCGACATCCCCGAAGTAAAACGCGGCGACCTCCTCGCAGTCTTCTCAGCCGGCGCCTACGGCATGTCCATGACCTCCAACTACAACGACCACGGCCGCCCGGTGGAAGTGATGACCGACGGAGGCAAGGCCACGGTGATCGGGGAGAGGCAGACGTTGGCGGCGGTGTTGGAGCGGGAGCGGGAGGGGCGGGGGTTGGAGTTGGGGTGGTAGGTGGAAGCTGTGATTGCGAAGCGAGTGGCACTCCGATTAGCACTCCGATTAGGCCGCGGCCGAGGACGCTCAACCCGAAGCGATCTCCCTTCGGCTCGTCTTATGCGGCTTGCGCCTGGCGCTTTGTTATCATGGCAAGACGAATCGGCGCTCAGTGCTGATCAGGGGCGCTTCCTAGGTTGGCATGTTGCGATAGGACCGCGCTACTGGGAGTTCGCTGTGGCGCCCCGATAGACCGCGAAGTTTGCGAGGAGGTCGAGCCTATGAACTGGGAAGGTCGAATCACAGTCGACCCGGCTGTGCGCCGTGGCAAGCCCTGTATCAAGGGCACCCGAATCACCGTCTACGACGTGCTCGAGTACATGGCTGGTGGCATGTCCGAGGCCGAAATTTTCGCCGATTTTCCAGATCTGTCGCTGGAGGATCTGAGAGCGTGTCTGGCGTTTGCCGCGGCGCGCGAGCGACGGCTGTCTAGTTCTGCCGCGTGAAACTCCTTTTCGACGAGAACGTGAGCCCCAAACTCGTTGAACTCTTGGGCGAGGAGTACCCTGAGAGCGCCCACGTTCGCGATGTGGGGTTGCGAGGAGTGGCGGATGCGGTGATATGGCTCCATGCGCGTATTCATGGGTTCATGATCGTCTCGAAGGACGACGATTTTCGACAGCGGAGTTTCTTAGAGGGAGCGCCGCCGAAAGTCGTATGGTTGCAGGTAGGCAACGCGGGAACTGGAGTCATCGCACAGCTGTTGCGCCGCGAGGGTCGGCGGCTTGCCGCTTTCGAGTCCGAGGAGGAGTCGGCTTTGCTGATCGTTGGTCGATAGGAGCAATCTTCCCATGAATCAACCCAGCCGCAACGACCCCTGCCCCTGCGGTAGCGGTAAGAAGTACAAGCGTTGCTGCTTGCGCCGGGAACGCGAGGTGGCCGATGCCGAGTATCAGCGGCAGCGGGGCCCCAGTATTGCCTTGGACTGGTTGATGGATAACTACCCGTGGGGGGTGGACGAGATCCTGCAGGCGGATTTCTTTGGTGGCCTGTTCGAGGATGAACACGAACGGCTCGCGGATCTCCCCGCGGATTTTGCGGAGATGGTGAGTATCAACTCCGCCGAATGGCTGCTCGCGGATGGTGAGATCGATCTCGATGCCGATCTTGCAGCTGATCTCGAAGCCAACCACGATGTTGAATTCGATGGCGACCTCAATTTTGACGGTGATCCCGATCCCGATCTAGACGGCGCTTTTGACGAGGGCAATCCACGTCTGGTTCGTGAGCTTCTGTTGGAACCGGGTGGTCCGTTGTTCGAGGTGGAGCAACGGCGTCGGCTAGAGCAGCTTTTCGCCCGTTCGATGGGGCTATACGAGGTGGAGGAGTCTCGCCCCGGCGAAGGGTTGCGGCTGCGCGATACCCTGAACAGGGAAGAGCCGTCGTCGGTCTGGGTGGGGGAGAAGGCGGGCTCGCGCACGCTCGTGCGGGGGGACATCCTTGGAGCGCGGCTGATCCCCGGTGAGCCGGTAACCTTGAGCGGTGCTCTGTACCCCATTCCGCGTGGTAGTTATCTCAACCTACGAGCGGGGCTCTTGGAGATGTTCGACCACTGCGTGAGTGAGCAGGAAAAGCGGGAGGGCATCGCCTTCCTCATCGCCGACGCCTGGCTGAAGACTCTCGTGGCCCTGCCGCCGGAGGTGGTCGATCGTTCCACCGGAGAGCCGATTCTGTTGGTCACGGACCACTACGAGGTTTTGGACTGGGATCGTCTCACCAGCGTCCTCGCCGAACAGAGCGACGTGGAGGGTGATTGGACGGGGGAGTGGGTCCGGTTGGAGTCCGTGGAGGGTGGGGCGAAGCGGCTACTGTACTCGCTGACCTCCAGCAAGAAAGGCCGGGTGCAACTCTTCGCGAGGACCTTGAAGTTGGCGGATGGCGGTCGTGCCTGGATCGAGGGGCTAGCGCCTGGCACGCTAGAGCATCGGATCCGCGAACAGGTGGATCCGATGAGTTCCCGAGTGGGGCTGGATGCGCCACCGGCTGGCCGGTCGCAGGATCAAAAACTGCCTCCCGAAGAGATGACCGCGCTCCTTCAGGCCTCCTACGAGCAGCTCTATGGCAACTGGGCGGACGAGCCGGTACCGTTTCTCGGCGATCTCACCCCACGCCAGGCCCTCGCGGACGAGCGACAGCGGGAGGCGGTGATCGAGTTGATCAGGACCTATGAGTTCGGCGAGGACGAACGAGCGCGGGCCGAGGGGCGAGAGCCGGCCAGCTTCGCTTTTCTGTGGCGAGGGCTGGGACTGAGTCTGGAGGAGCACAGCGCGGAATCCTGAACCGCGGTGCTCTGGTACGCGGCTAGCGCTTGCCGCCCTCCTTGGAGCTCCGGTCATGGAGACCCTTGTAGGCGCCGAGTTCGCTTCGCTGTTGGATGCCGAGCTTCTTGTACGCGGCGGCGAGCTGATTGGCAATGGTGCGAACGCTGACCCCACGTTGATCGGCGATGGCTTGGCTGGAGTGACCGTCAGCAACGAGGCGCACAACTTCCAGCTCCGCCTTGGTCAACCCCGCACCCGTGAAGTCAGGGAGTGGTACTTCGAGCACGATGAGATCTTCGTCGAGCTTGAAGGCGCGGGGAAGATCAGCCATCGTCCGTGCTCGCTTCCGCCAGCAGGTCGGCGAGCGGCCCAATGATGCGTGCCAGCTCGGTGCGATTGGCGAGACCAAGCTTGTCGAGTGCGCGCCGCAAATGGGTGGCTACCGTCGCATCGGACAGGCCGAGTTCGTACGCGATCTGTTTGTTGGCATACCCGAGTGCCGCCGTAGCCGCAATGCGCGCCTGTCGTTCGGAGAGTCCGCGTGGGTCCCGCACTCGCGCGGGATTGGCCCGTACTACGATGAACCGTTTGCCATCGGTATCCGCCGTATGTACCACGGAGTACCGTCCGGCAACTAAGCCGCGCCAGACCGTCAATGCCTCCTCATCGCTCAACTGACCATCACGGGCGCGGCCTACCTGGCGCACCGCTGCGGTCAAACGGAGCGCTGCATCCATCTCAACGCCCCGGGTCTCTTGCACTCGCTGCTCGTCGTCGAACAAGACCCCCTCCTCACCAAGGCTGAGCGGGTTGGTTTCGCGGTCCGCCCATCGGCGACGCAAACGAAGACCCGCCGCGATATGAGACGAGAGCATTGCGAGACGCGCTTGTTGTTGGGAGGCGGGACGCATCCCTTCTTGATTGGGCGATGCGATCACAGTCACGCCGTTGCCATCGATGTGGCGAATGCGCAGCAAGAGAATGTCCACCCCCGGCACATTGAGCAGGGCCATCTGGCGATACGCCGCGCTGTGGGTACGGTCGGCCCAAAGGTCACTCGTCATCAGTGCCGTGCTGGGCTCTAGCATCATGCGAACGGTCGATCGCGCTAGAGGATCGGAGGGGTCGAAGCGGGAAAATTGTTCGACAATCCCTTCGCACCCCACTTCAACGGTAGAGGCTACCCGCAACGGCCGCGTGGCAAGTTGGTACCCGATACATCCCATGCCGAGCGTATCGATCATCGGTCGTACCGCCGTGGTGAGCGCGGTCAGCCATTCGGTTTCACTGCCACCGAGGCGATAGGCCGCGCGCACGACCGCGACAGACTTTGATGAGCGACTCGACATGGGTATTGGTTTCCGTGCCGAAGATATCGCACTTTGTTGACGCTGCACCGTGTTGACGCTGCACCGTGTTGAGGCTGCACTGGCTTGACGAGCGAGAGTAGCCGTTCGGGTTGTGAACAAAGTCACCGGTAACCAGGCCGAGGTCACGGAATTGACCATGGACCGGCATTGCACTGCTCGCTACCCTGGTTCACTGAGAATACCTGGAGAACAACGGTAGGGCATGGGAAGGGAGATCAGAGAATGAAGAACATATTCCTTGTTGGGGTCCTCATTGTGCTCATCGGGGCCGCGGTGCCCGCTTCGGCCGGCAACCGAGACGTGGTTATCGGTAACTTCCCGGTGTATAGCGAGTGGTCAGCGATTCAGTCGGAGGTGGACTGGTGGTTTAGCCCAAACTTGGACCTCGTCGGCTATCACCGCGTTCCGTACGCGGCACCGCCCGTCCTGCACCAGGCCTTCCACATGCCGGTCGACTACGACTACCCGCCGTGGCCCTATATCGATGCCATACCGGCGCACCATCCGGCCGCGTCGTACAAGTGCATCCAGCCGGATTTTGAAGGTACCGTCGCGGGCGGTACCGCGGACTGTTTGTATCTCAATATCTACCGGCCGAACGCAAACTACACGCCTTGGCCGCAAGGTCACTACACTGATTCTCTCCCCGTCGTCATCTGGATTCACGGTGGCTCGATGGTGACCGGCCACGGGTTGCAGCTTCCCAAAATGCTCAAGGAACTCGCCCGGCGAGGGATGGTGGTGGTATCGATCAACTATCGGCTGGGCATTGTTGGATACGCCACCAAGGTCAACCGTCAGGATGGAATGAACGGACTGATCGATGCGGATGGCCTGATCGGTACGGCGGGCAACTATGGTCTTTGGGACCAGCAAAAGGCCATTCGATGGGTACACGAGAACATCCATCGCTTTGGGGGCGACAAGAACCAGATCTCACTGATGGGCGAGTCGGCCGGGGGCTACTCGGTGGCGGCGCAGGTGGCGACCAACACCAACACGTTGGAGTTTCAGAGCGTGGTGATGCAGTCAAGCCTGGTCTTCTCGCAACCCCTCGATGGCGGCGTTATGGATATCCACGCCGACGCCTTGGAAGCCGCCACCTATCCCGACTTTGAGGCGACGAAGCCGGCGATGGACAACCCTTGCCCGACCACCGATCCCAATCCTCTCTTGTGTTGGCGTTTTCTCTCCGCCTATCAGCCAGAGCTGTTCGCCAAGTGGATGGTGCGCGCCACACAAGCCATCGAGGAGCGGAGCGTCTTCCCGCATCGGAACTTCTACGGTGTTCATCACGATGTCGATGGCGCCTTCTTTCGTCGACCTTTCTGGCAGGAGTTCCAGAGCTATTTCGACGTACCGTTCTTGAGCTTCATGAACGAGCATGAAGCGGGTTTAGGGTCGTTCTTGGCTCAGCAACACTGGAGCGAGTACTGGGCCAGCCATGACCCGACTCATCTCTACGGTCCAGACGATGTTGGTCTGATTCTAACTGTTCCCAAGTCGACGTTCGACGCTCATCTGAATACCGCGGCCAGCCACTACTTCGCGGATATCGCCGCCGTCACCTCGCTAGAAGAGGCAGCGGTGGTGGCGGCTCGAATCCTCAGCGATGTGGCTCTCTGTACCGGTCACAATGCGTTGCCAGTGGTGGTCGAGGGGCAAGGCCAAAGCTTGGTGCGCCGGGTCCGCCTAGATGACGTACCCGATTTCATGCCATGGGCTTGGTCTGGAGCCTCCGCCTTGTCACCGTTGACTTTGCAGGCGGTTACTGAGTACGCCAACCACGTTTACGAGCTGTTGTTCCTCGATAAGTTCTTCCTACTCTCTCCGGTCGAGAAGCATCTCGGTGCCAGAATGGTGGATACTTGGGCCGGGTTTATGACAGACCCCACCGTGCTGGTCGGGTACTTCTATGACGGAACAGGCGCCGTCACGGTCTTCGAAGATCCCAGCGATATCCACGCCCCGCCGGGTATTGGCGCGGTGCGCGGTGACTACTTCGGTAGCGGTTCCGCCTACGCCGCCTGCGCGGCGCTCACCGCCGCCGGCATGGTGGATCCCGCCGACGATTATGTAGGCATGACCGACACGGAGCCGGGCGTGCTGGGCTACGACTGAGGGTGGCGAATCGCGGCGAACCGCGCTGGAAACTAGAAAAAGTGCGAAACCGTCCCAAAGGTTCGCAGGGATTCCCTCGCTTTCCGCGGTGGTTGCTTCGACGCCCTACGGCAGGGTGAGTTCGCGGAACATCCCGCGTTGAGCGAGCGTCAGAAGGCTGGCTTTGGCTAGGTTTGGCGTGAATTCGGCGTTGGCGCCGGCTTGCCGCGCGGCGCGGCTGGCGGCGGCGACCGTCTCGCCTTCGCTCAGCGCTTGCAGGAAGTGGTAACCCTCGGGCGAGAGGGGGAGCATGCGAACTCTCCAGTTTGTGCGGTGGAGGGCGAGGTGACCGGGGCTTGCGGTCGGTAGGGCGGGGTCTTGGCCGGCGCGCACGGCGGTGAAGTAGTCGGCCACGGGGAAGCGGTAGGCGAGGAGGCGGAGGCTGGCGGCGGGGGTCAGCCGGGCTTCGGCCAGCTTCTCGGCGGAGAGGGCATTGATCTGGTCGGCGGCTAGGGGTGGATTCTCCTCTTCGCCGGGGCCGTCGTAAACGTCGGCGAAGGTGCGCTCCAGGGTGGCCAGGTCAATCAGAAAGTCGGGCCAGCTCTCTTCGTCTTCGCCTGCCTCGGCGCGGGGACGGGTGGTGGCGAGGTGGTTTGGGAACCGTTCCGAGAGGCGGTTGAGGGTGTAGCTGGCCGGTGGGTGGTGGTGCAGGTAGTCGGCGACGAAGTGGGTGAAGAGCTGCTCGCCGCAGGCGTGGAGGAGGCAGGGGTATTCGGCACGGAAGCAGTCGAGTAGGCGCGCGTGGTACGAGCGGTTGTAGATGTCCAACCGTTCGAGGGCGGTCAGCTGGTTCGATCGGGTGACGGCGGTTTCTACCTGGTCTGCTGTGATGTCGACCTGTTTTCGGGTCGCGTCGTCGGCCAGTGCCCGCCCGACGCCCGCCGGGTGGGTGACCACCGCTTGCATCCAGCTCTGGAGGCGATGCAGGCTGGGCTTGTCGTCGCCCGCGGGTTGATCCGGCACGGGCTTACTCGGCCACCCGCGCATGGAGGGGGTGGGGGACGGCGAAGGCGGGAAGGTTTGATTCCGTGTCGTGCGGGGTGCCAGCCGCGCCGTCGCTGGACAACTCAATTCCTTCTTCGCCGAGCACCCGCCGCGCCTTGAGTAACTCGGCGTGCAACTCGTCGAAGGGAGGGATGCGGGCATCCCATTCGAGCAGGGTGGAGGCTCCGCCGGTCAGCTGGTGGGCCAGGGCGTAGAGTTCCCATACCGGATCGGAAACCCGGCCGTCGTGGGTGTCGACCAGGTGGGTGCGGCAGCGGGTGTGGCCGGCGAGGTGGAACTGGACTACCCGGTCGTGGGGCACCGAGCGGACGTACTCCACCGGGTCGAAGTCGTGGTTGACGCTGGAGACGTAGACGTTGTTGACGTCGAGCAGCAGGCCGCAGTCGGACTCTTGCGCCATCCTGGAGAGGAACTCCCACTCGCTCAAGGTGTCGTCGGCGAAGCTCACGTAGCTACTGGGGTTTTCGAGGACTAGCGGTCGTTCGAGGTGGTCCTGGACGGCGCGGACCCGCCCGACCACATGGGCCAGCGTCTCTTCGTTGAGCGGTAGCGGCAGCAAGTCGTGGGTGTTGCGCCCCAGCACGCCGGTCCAGCATAGGTGGTCGGAAATCCAGCGCGCGTCGACCTCTTGGGCCAGTGCCTTGAGCTTGTCGAGATAGTCGAAATCGAGCGGTTCGGTGCTGCCGATCGACAGCGACACCCCGTGTAGCACCACCGGGTAGCGCTCGGCGATGCGTCGCAGGACGTGGCGCGGGCGGCCTTGGGAGTCAATGAAATTCTCCGAGATCGCCTCGAACCAGTCAACCGCTGGCCAGTGCTCCAAGATGTGGTTGAAGTGGACCGCGCGCAAGCCCAGCCCGAGCCCCAAGTTGGGCAGACCCAGGCGTGGGGCGGGGTGCTGGGCTGGCGATCCGATCACTCGCCTGTGCCCTCCTCACCGGGTTGGCCTTTCTCGCACAGGTCGCGGTAGCGCTCGATGCGACCCGCTCCGGCGGGGTGAATCCCTTGAGAGGCCATGCGCTGGTCGAAGAGGAGCCGAGCGTGGTCCCACACGAAACCATGGGCCTTCTTGTACAGCCCTTCTCGCCCTCCCCGGCAGGCTGGGCAAGATCGGGCTGCCGCAGGCGGAATCGGCCTGCGGGTTGAACTGGTAGAAGCCGTCCGCGTCTTTCACTTGGCCGGCGTAGTCGTTTTCACCAGGATGGTTCTGCAAAGCCCAGGAGCCGGAAGGCGAGAAACCGCAGCCGCCTTGTCCCCGGCAGTGGTTCTGCCCGGAGCAGACGTGCGGGTCGGCGGTGGCGCAAGAGCCCGCCCCCGCCTGGCTGGCCCGGCCTTCGATGTCCTGGCCGGCGCAGGCGTTGAGACCCTGGCAGACGTGCTTGTCGAATTGGGGGTCGGGAGCGTGGCCGCGCACTCGGGCGCCAGTCTCTCGCACAAGATCTTCTGGACCGATTCCTGGGGGTAGCTATGGCCGGCGGGCGGGATTCCGAGGTAGGACGGAGTGACCCAGGTCTGGGTCGCGGGCGCGCGCTTGCCCAGCTCCACTGCTCGGTAGGTCAGGTCGTTTAGCTCTTTTTCCAGGACCTTCCAGCCGACCTTCTTGTCCTGCCAAGCAAATCCGGGGCCCGCGAACCAGGTGCCTTTCTCGTCACCCGGCAGCTGGGTAAGCAGGTTGCCCAAGGGGGCGATGATGTAGACCATGGCGCGGATCGCCGCTTGGACCAGGGTCGCCTTCTCGTATTTTTCCACGGTGTCGTCACTGGAGGTGGATTCGAGGGTGAAGCCGAGCCACAGCATGTTGAGCATCGCCGCGTAGAGGTCGTCGAACAAGATCGCGACGTCGCGGGTGAAGGGGTCGGTGATCAGATGGACGTGCAAGCGGCAGTTCTTGTCTTCGCCGCACGGATCCTTGGCCAATGGATCTTGCGGAACCTTGCGCACCGGGTCGAAGTCGCTATCTTCGAGCCGTAGCTGGTAGTAGCCGGGAGCCGCGGGCGTGGTCTTCGTCGCCAAAATGCCCAGCAGAATCTTGCTGAAGGTCTCGTGATGGCTTGGAGTGTGGATGGTGGGGAAGACCTTGCAGTCGGCCGGAATATCGAGTTCGTCGATGAACTCTTGCCACTCGTCGACATCCCCTTCGCCCTGCACGATGATGGTGTT
>QIHU01000785.1 GCA_003231035.1 Acidobacteriota bacterium | reverse complement strand
CCACAGGGTGCGGATCAGTTCGAGGCTGGCTCCGAATGCCTCGATAAGGGCGGAGGAAACATGGCTCGGTGGCGGCACCGAGAAGGCTTCGGAAACGGCGGGAGAGACTTCGATCGGGCCCGGAATCATCAACAACGGTCTTGCGGTGGTCATCGCGGCGGATTCTATCGTGGTCGGTCGGCCCCTCTTGGTTTGTTACCATCCATCCCGTGCCGACGCTCAATCTTCGCCACCTCCGGCGCGCCCTCCCCCAGCAGCCCTCTTTTCGACCTTGGCCGTCTAGCCGATGGCCCATGGCCGTGGCTCTCCTCCTCGCCGCGACGATTCTCGGCCCCCTCCACCAGAGTGCCAACACCACCGCCGGCCGCTCGATCTTGGCGGTGGCCAGGCCGGCGATGCAGAAGATCCTGAGCCAGGCCAATACCGATCGCGATCGCGGGCGGCTGCTCAAGAACAATCTCTCGCGCTACTTCGCGGCCTATCCCATCAACATGTCGGGCGCCGACGGGCAACGCATCGTGGGCACTGTCGAACGGATGAGCCGAGGGTTCGCCGCCGATCTGTACAGCGCCGCGCAGGCGAAGGCGCGGAGCGCCGGGACCAGCGAGATCTCGCTACAAGAAGTAGAGAGCGCCGCGGAGCAGCTACTGCCGAGCCACGCCACGCCGTACCGCACGCGCGCCTTCTTCCCCAACGCCGCCGTCGGAGGGCGCATCGAGATCGAGAACGCTGACCTCGAAGCCTTCGCCGCCACTGGCCTGTCGTGGAACAGCCTCGGCCATCTGGTCAACAAGGTGCTGGAGGCCGACCCCACGGCACTGCCGTTGACCGCGTCGGCGGTACGGAGGCTGGCGAGCGCGGTGGACAGCTACGCACTCCTGGCGCTGCGGTTGGGCGGCCTCCACGCCGCCTCGGCCCGGGCACCCTATCTGCTCAGCCGCCATCTGCGCTTGGCCGACAAGACGATCGCCGGGCGCGCCGCGGGCGAAGCGGCGGCGATCGAGATCCCTTCGCGTCGCCAGCTAGACACCACCTCGAAGAGGCTCTTTGTCGATGTCACCAGCGAGGCCGGCTTCGCCTTTCGCCATGTCACCAGCGACTGGCTCTCCCGGTTTCGGCGCTTCGGGCCACCCGCTCCCAGCTTCAGCGGCGGCGGCGTTACCGCCGGTGACTTCGACGGCGACGGCTGGCCAGACCTCGTGGTCTGCGGCGGCGAGGGCTGCGCCCTGTTTCGCAACCGCGGCGACGGCACCTTCGAGGATCGCACCGCCGACAGCGGTATCCATTGGCCCGGCGAAGCCCGCATGGCCGTCTTGGCCGACTTCGACAACGACGGCCGGCGCGACCTCTTCCTCACCTACGCTCGCGATCCCAACCGCCTTTACAAGAACTTGGGAAAGGGGAAGTTCGAAGACATCACCGCCCCCTCCGGCCTCGGCCGCGAAGGAGACATCAGCGGTCCGGCGGTCGCCTTCGACTACGACAACGACGGGCTGCTCGACCTCTACGTCGGCAATTTTGGCAACTACCTGGCCGGGGAGACCCCCTGGGAGACAGCCGATGCCACCAACGCCATGCCCAACCGGCTATACCGCAACCTCGGCGCCCTGCGCTTCGCCGATGTGACGGAGAAAGCCGGGGTGGGCAACACCGGTTGGAGCCAGGCTCTGTCCCACGCCGATCTCGACTTGGACGGCGACCAGGATCTCTACCTGGCCAACGACTTCGGCCGCAACGAACTGTTCCTCAACCAGGGCGACGGCACCTTCGCTTCCGCCGGGGCGGCGAGCGGCGCCGACGACCCCTTCCACGGGATGAACGTCGCCTTCGCCGAACTCAATGGCGACGGCTTGCCCGACCTCTTCGTCACCAACATCTGGCACTGGCAAGCGGCGCGCAAGACGGTCGACGAGTTCAACGTGCTGCTCACTTCGAGCCACCAAGAAGACGGTAGCCTGCGCTACGACCGCGCCGCCGCCCCCGGTCAGTTCACCCTCGACACCGGCTGGAGCTGGGCCGGCCTCTTCTTCGACGCCGATTTGGACGGCGACGACGATCTCTTCATCACCGGTGGCCTCACCGACTACTCGACCTTCGTCCAGTACCGGCCCCACCCCGACTTTCCGGGGCGCATCTATCCGATCAACGACAGCGGCGAGCCCAACCTCTTCCTGCGCAACGACGGTGGCCAGCCCGACCAGCCGGTGACCAGCGGCGCCGAGTTAGCCGGGCGCAATTCGCGCGGCCTGGCGTTGCTCGATTTCGACCTCGACGGCGACCTCGACCTGGCGATCACCACCTTCCATTCGAGCGCCCACCTCTTCCGCAACGACGCGCCACCCACCGGTAACCACTGGCTCTCGGTGGAGCTGATCGGCAACGGTACGAAGGGGGTCAATCGCGACGCCATCGGCAGCCAGGTCGTCGCCACCGGCGGCGGAGAGTTCTCCGTCTGGCGGGCGATCACCGGCGGCGAGGGCTACCTCGGGATGAGCAGCCTGCCGGTCGAGTTCGGCCTCGGTGCTCTGAGCGAGGTCCATCTGGAGATTCGCTGGCCCAACGGAAGGGTGCAGCGGCTCGACGCGGTACCGGCCAACCGAAGGATTCGGGTGCGCTACGGCCACGAAGGGTTCGAAGTCCTTCCTGCCCTCACCGCAACCGTCTCCCCACGATGAGAGTTTCCTCGCCAACGGCCCGACTCCTCGTCGCCATCGGCCTGCTGGCTGCCCTCTGGCTCGCCTCCGACTCGCCCGCCAAGGCTGGCAAGAAGGCGGCCCAAGCGGCCGAGGAGGCCCGCCTGCGGCACGCGGCCCAGCTCAGCGGTTTGGCCCTGGCGGACATGGAGGAGGCCAACTACGGGCGGGCGGTGGAGCGGCTCGAAGAGCTCCAGAAGCTGCTCCCCGACAACGTCCTGCCGCCGGTCAATCTGGCCATTTGTCATTTGAAGTCGGGCCAGACCGCCGCCGCCCTCATCGCCATCGACCGCGCCACCGCCCTGCGGCCGGACAATGCGCAGGTGCTCTACACCCTGGCCAAAGTGCTCGAACTGGCCCCTGAGATGGGCGCCCGGCGCGAGCAGACCCTGCGCCGTTTCGAGCAAGCGCATCCCGGCGACCCCCGCCCCCACTACCTGCGCGCCCAGACTCTGGAGGCCGAACGCCAGACCGCGGCCGCCCTGCCCCACCTCGAAGCAGCCCTGGAGCGCGCTGAGGAGAACCTGGTGTTGCTGGTCGATCGGCTGGTCGCGGCCGCCTACTCGGGAGATCCCGAAGCGACCCACGACGCGCTGGATGCCATCGAGGACCGGCTCGACGGTTTCACCGGCAACCTCGAAGACTACGCCACGAGGCTGCGCGAGGACCTCGATTCGGGGGTGGCCGAGGAGGACCCAGCGGCCTTGCGGCCGCCCGCCTTGGTCATCCGCAACTTGTTGCGCCCCAGCGAGCTCTACCAACTCGACCTGGTGCCACTCACCGGCGGCCGGCAGCAGGGCGGAACCCTCTTCCCGCAGCAAGACTTCGACCCGCCGCTACCCAAGAGCATCCAGGGCGGCCAAGACATCGCCTTCCGCTTTGTTGACGCCACCGAAGACTCCGGTTTGGACGAACTGCCGGCGGGAGAAGCCACCCTCACCCCGCTTCACCAACCCGGTTCCCAAGAGCAGCTTCTCGCCGTTACTGGCGACAGTGCCCGCATCCTGAGCTGGCACCAGGGCCGGTTCGCCCAGCGCCGCCTCGATGCCAATCCTCCTCGGGGTGCCCACCTCTCCGCCTACGACTTCGATCAGGACGGCCGGGTCGACCTCGTCCAAGGTCGCGGCGGCGCCAAGCGGGTCGTCGAACTGCTCGCGGGCACCGACGAAGGCGGTTTCGCCGCTCCCCGCCCCCTATTCAGCGACCGCGACAAGGCCCCTCCAGGAGCAGCCCCGGCGCGCTTCTTCCCCGTTGAGATCGACCATGACGGCGATCTGGATCTCTTCATGGCCCGCGACGGCCGCCCCGATCTTTACCTACAAAACAACGGCGACGGCCGGTGGGTTGAGCGGGCGCGGGAGCTGGGGATTGGCGGGCCGGCGCAAGCCACCCGCGACGCCGTGGTGGCCGATTTCGACGACGATGGCGACCTCGACCTGCTCACCGTACACGCCGCCTCCCACCCTCGCCTCTACAGCAACCGGCGCACCGGAACGTTTCGGGAAATAAGCGCCGCGGCCGGTCTCTCCACCCTGACGGCCGGCTTCAGCGCCGCCGAACTCCACGACTTCAACGGCGATGGTCAGTTCGATCTGCTCCTCTGGGGCGCGGCCGGAGCGACCCTCCTGCACAACCAGGGCGGCCACTTTTCTCCCGCTTCCCTACCGTTGGCCTCCATGCACTGGCGGGCCGCCGCGGTGGGCGACTTCGACAACGACGGCGACCCCGACATCGTCGCCGCCCTCGCCGACAGCGAAGCGCCGGAAGACTCGAAAGTGGGCCGCGAGGGCGACGCCATCCTCCTCCTGCGCAATCGGGGTGACCGCTGGGTGGTCGAGACGACCGGTTTGGGCCTCGCCGAGGTTTCCGAGCTACTCCCCGGCGACTTCGACAACGACGGCGACCTCGACCTGATCGCGCAAGGCGCCCAAGGCCGTCCCCGGCTGTGGCGCAACGAGGGCGGCAACCGCAACCACTGGATCCGCCTCGCCCTGCTGGGTAAGCGCGACAACAACTCGAAGACCAACACCCAAGGGCTGTTCTCCAAGATCGAAGTACGCAGCGGCGGTACGCTGCAAACGCTGCCCGGCAACGGCGCCCTCAACCACATCGGCCTCGGCTCCAGCCGGATGGCCGACGTGGTGCGCGTGGTGTGGACGAACGGGCTGGCGCAAACTTGGCAGCGGCTGGGCGCCGACCGCACTCTGGTCGAGGAGCAGGTGCTCAAAGGCTCGTGCCCCTTCCTCTACACTTTCGACGGCGAGGAGTTCCGCTTCGTCACCGACTTGATGTGGCGCTCACCGCTGGGGATGGTCCTCCCCGACGGCTCCGCGGCACCCCACCAATCGGCCCGCGATTGGGTGCGCATCAGCGGCGAAATTCTGCGCCCAGTGGGCGGTAAACTTTGGCTCCAAGTCACCGAGGAACTGTGGGAGGCGGCCTACATCGACCGCCAGTATCTGCTCGCCGTCGACCACCCGGCGGCCACCGAGTTACTCGTCGACGAACGGTTCACCCCACCGCCCTACCCGAGTGAGGCCCCGATTCACCTGATTGGCGAACAGCTCTCGCCGGTGCGCGCCCGCGACCACCAAGGACGCGATGTCCTCGCCCGGATCCTCCACCGCGATGGTGTGCATGTCGATCAACTGCCGCTGGATCGCTACCAGGGGCTAACCCAGGGCCACTCCGTCGAGCTGACCTTCGAGGGGGTACCGGCCGATCGACGGCTGCGCCTGCTGCTCCACGGCTGGATCTTCCCCACCGATTCGAGCATCAACTTCGCCCTCGCCCAGGACTCCTCGCGCGATCCCCGGCCACCCAGTCTCGAACTGTTACAGGCGGACGGCAGCTGGCGACTGCTCGAAGGCTCGATCGGCTTTCCCAACGGCAAGCGCAAGAGTATGGTGATCGATCTGACCGGTCGCCTACCCGCCGGCGGCGTTACCCTGCGCCTCGCGACCACCATGCAGATCTACTGGGACCGCGCCGCCCTGGCCCTCGGCGATCCGGCTTCAGGGGGCGAACCCGCCCTGCGCATCACCCACTTGGAGCCCCAGCGGGCCACCCTCCACCAGCGCGGTTTCTCGCGCCTCTACCGGGAGTCGACCACCGGCCCCCACCTCTTCGACTACCGCCAAGTGCGCGTCGACTCCCCCTTCCGGCCGATGCTCGGCGAGGCCACCGCGGCGGGGCCGGTCACCGCGCTGCTCCAAGCCAACGACGACCGCTACGCGATCCTCATCGCCGGCCACGAAATGACCCTCACCTACGACGCCACCCTCCTGCCGCCGTTGGCCGAAGGCTACCGACGCGACTACGTCCTCTTCACCGACGGTTGGGTCAAGGATGCCGACATTCACACCGCCCATTCGCGGACGATCGGCCCGCTGCCCCATCACGGGATGAGCGGCTACCGCTGAGCGGTGGCGACGCCGCGACTCTAGGTAGCCATCCCAACACCGGTTCTCAGCGTAGAATAGGCAGTGCTGACACACCGACTGAGACAACTGGCGACGCCGACCCCATTGACCCAGTGGCCGGCTCGCCGCAAGCGAGGTCCGATGCGCAAGATTTCGACCGCCGCCGCCAGCCTAGTCCTGTTGACCTTCGCAACCGTCTGCCAGGCGCAGGTGTGGAAGGGGGACGAGACGGTCGGTGTCGAGGTCCTCGACAAGCGCAAGCCGCTGGCCAACGCCGAAGTGTTGTTGCGCTACGCCGATGTCGAGCCCTACGTCGGTCCAGCCGCCGAGCTAACCGACAGCAAGGGCAAGGTCTTGTTCACCGACATCGGCCTCGGACGCTGGCGCATCGACGTTCGGCGCGACGGCTACGCCCACTTTTTCGCCCTGATCGAAGTGCGCCCCGGCAAGCCGCCAATCATCACCGCCGGGCCGCTGCGCGAGGGGACCGAGGCCACGCTGAAGTTCAAGTTCTTCAAGACCGGCAGCAATATTCGCCGGGCCGAAGGTCGCAAGGCGTCTAAGAAGCGTCCCCAAGAAACACCTCAGGCCATTCCCCAACCAGAGGCCACGCGCCCCCGCGCAAGACAACCCCAAACGGCACCACCCCAAGTAGCGCCCCCCGCCGTTCCAACCCCGGCCCCCAGCCAGCCACCGGCCCGACCACCGGCCAAAGCCCCGACCAAGGCACCCGAGGCCGTGCCGGTGAAGCCGGAGACCAAGCCGAAGTTGCCCCCCGCGCAACCCGCCCCAGAAGCGAAACTCGAACCGAAACCCGAGCCGAAACGGGTGCCAGCATCGGAGCCGCAGCGAGAAGAGAGCGCACCGGCCACCGCTCCTCCGGCCGCCACCCAGGGTGCGCCCACGCCCGCGAAGATCCAGCCACCGGCCCCCAAGCCGGCCGCGCCCACCCCGACGCCCGCGCCTCAGCCCTCCATGGCCGAACCGGCCCCCAGCGAAGCGGCACCGTGGGATTCCGCCGATGCACGGGCCACGCTGCGTCCCACGGCGGTTCTACGTAGCGGGAACTCCTGCCCGGAATGCCCGCCCGGAGAACAGGCGCTGGTGGTCGAACAACTGGCCGCTCCCGCCGCTTCCGGGGGCGGTGCTCGCGGCAGTGGCTGCGGTGGCGCCGAGGCGGCGCTGGCCAATATCGTCGCCCTCGCCGGTGGCCGCGCCGGTCTCGCCGAAGAGAACTGGGCCGGCCCTCTGATCGACCCCACCACCGGCGCCGCCACCTTAAATATTCGCTCGGAGGCGCGCCAGCGAGTCACCAGCTTGCTGGCTGAGTTCGCCGACCCGGAATCGTCGTGCCAGGTACTCACCGTCTTCCTGCCGGTCGGTTCCAGCTACCGTGGCTACCGCTACGAAGCCCGCCACGAGCGCGACCAAGTCGGCT
This sequence comes from Acidobacteriota bacterium, assembly GCA_003231035.1. GTDB lineage: Bacteria > Acidobacteriota > Thermoanaerobaculia > Multivoradales > SZUA-115 > SZUA-115. Next base: position 1,939 of record QIHU01000785.1, on the reverse strand, counting down.
GCAACGCCGGCCAGGAATGCCCCACCGGCGGCGCCATCTGGCCCGGCCACCCGAAGGTCAGGAAGACACCGACCGGCATCGTCGTCTACGCCCACTTCGACAACCGCTCGGCGCGCGCGCAGGTCGGCCGGCTGGTGGTCTTCTTCGAACCGGCGCCCGCGGGGCGCCAGTAAGGGTCAGGAAGCCACCGCCTCAGCGGTGGACACCTTCTTGCCGCAGCAACTTCCGGCCGTCGCCCAGCCGCTGCTCGGCGACGGCGACCAATTTGGGCAGTCCTTGGCGCTTCAGGGCCGAGACGGCGACCGCGTTGTGGCGAACTTCCAAAGCCTCCGCTTCGCCTGGGGTCAGTCGGTCGGCCTTGTTGAGCACCATCAACTGCGGGATCTCTTCGATTGAGAGCTCTTCCAGCAGCTTCTCGACGGCGGCGATCTTCACCTCCATGTGGGGATCGGCGCTGTCGACTACGTGCAGCAACAGGTCGGCGTCGGCCAGCTCTTCGAGCGTCGCGCGAAAGGCGGCGATCAAGTCGGGCGGTAGGTCGGCGATGAAGCCCACCGTGTCGCTGATGATCACCTCGCCCTCGCGCGGGAAGCGCAGCCGGCGACTGGTCGGGTCGAGGGTCATGAATAGCTGATCTTGGACCTCGACCTTGCTCTTGGTCATGGCGTTGAGCAGGGTCGACTTTCCGGCGTTGGTGTAGCCGATGATCGAGAGCACCGGAATCCGCGCTTGACGCCGACGCTGGCGGCGCAAATCGCGCTGCTTCGAGAGTTTCTCCACCTGTTTTTCGAGGGAGCGGATGCGATCGCGAATCCTCCGGCGCCCGATCTCCATCACCGTTTCGCCGGGACCTCGCCCACCGATACCGCCGGTCAGTCGCGACAAGCCGGCGTCTTTCTCGGTCAACCGTGGCAACGAGTATTTGAGTTGCGCCAGCTCGACTTGCAACTTGCCATCGCGACTCTTGGCCCGCTGGGCGAAGATATCGAGAATCAACTGGGTGCGATCGATCGCCTTGAGCCCGGTGGCGTCTTCAAAAGCCCGGGCCGGTGCCGGCCTCAGATCGACATCGAAAATCGCCACCGTCGCCCGGCGACGCATTCCTTCGAGCACCAACTCTTGCAGCTTGCCGCGACCCACCACCGTCTTGGGATGTTGCTTGCGCCGACGTTGGCGCAGAGTACCGGCGATCGCCACCCCGGAAGAACGCACCAGCTCCAGCATTTCAGCGAAATGGCCATCGTCGGGCTCGAGACCGATCACCAACGCGCGCTCTTCCTCTTTCTTGGCTCCAGAGCCACCATGCAAGCGGCTGTACTCCGCCTCCAAAGCGCCGATGGTGAGCTCGAAGTCGAAATCCAAGGCGTGGATATCGCGGGCACGGATCTTTCGAAAGGGCTCCACCGGCTCCGTGGCTGGTGACTGCCCATCCGCCTCGTCGGCGTCGTCGACCATTAAGCCAGCCGGGTCCAGGTGGGCGAGTTCTATACTCCCGGCGCCGCCATCCTCTAGCACCTCGATCGCCGCCACCAGATCCAACCGCAATAGGGCCAGATCGTTGAGGTCGTCGATCGAAAGCGGCTCTCCCCGCAGGTGGGTGTGCACCCAGCGCAGACCGCGAAAACGGCCCGAGCCACCGCGCAAGCGACCCACATCGGGGAGCATGAGCTGGTGGGCGTCTCCCACCACCACGCTTTTCACCGCTCCCTCGCGACTGAGCATCACCCCCACCTGGCGCCCCAACTCGCGCGACAGGGCGGTCAGATGACGGGCCAGCTCCGGGGAGACCACCTCACTCTTGGCGACCCTGCGACGAAAGGTCCGCTCCAGCGCCTTGCGCTGGGAGGTTTGCAGGCCGTGAGTGTTTCCTTCGATCATGTGGTGGTTTTGCCGGCTGGCGGCGCGCCATCATCATACTGTGCAGGACCGCCGCCGTCAT
>QIHU01000743.1 GCA_003231035.1 Acidobacteriota bacterium | reverse complement strand
ATCTACCCATTCTTGGGTTTCGAGCTGGTCGATATCTGTCGCTGGTACTCGCTCGGCCATGGTCGCGGAGTCCTCTTTCATTCGGTGGTTCAGGACCCTGCTGGTTCACCAACCAGCGGGTTCGGGAGTCGTCTAGGTTCAGGGCGGGGAGCGCCTCGCGCGCGGCACAGTATGCCATGGGCCGGGATGGACTTGAAGGAGGTCGATCCGCCGCCGGTGGGGAAGGCTGTGGCTCGGCATTCCAGCATAGGCTAAGATCGATGTGTCAGCCACCGGGCACGCGATGGCAAACATGTTGGTGCTCTGCTGCGTAAGGAATCTTTGGATGCGAGTCTTCAAGTTAATCGGTGTCCTCGGTTGCCTCTCTCTCGCCGTGGCCTTCGCGGGCTGTGGTGGGGCGGAGCTGGGGGCGGTGGCCCCAGCGCGATCCTCGGCCCCTGATTCTCCAGCTCCCTTGGTCGTGCACCGGGGAGACTTCACCGAGACTCTTCTCTTGACCGGCGAGCTAGTGGCCGATCAGGGGTTTGAAGTGGCGGTGCCCAAAACGCCGTCCTACCAGGTACAGGTACGGTGGTTGATCGAGGATGGAAGCGAAGTGAAGGTGGGGGACCGGCTGGTCGAGCTGGACAACTCTAGCTTTGCCAACAACCTCGAGGAGCGCCGGCTGACCTTGTCGCAGACCCGCAACCAAATCGCGCAGCGCAAGGCGCAGCTCAAGGTTGAGGAAGCGGACCGCCGGTACGCTCTGGCCGGCAAACGGGCGGATTTGGCCAAGGCCAGGGACCAGGCCGAAATCCCCGCCCAACTGCTGCCGCGCCGCGAGGTGGTGGAGAACCAGTTGGCCTTGCGCCGGGCCGAGTTAGAGCTGGAGAAAGCGACCGATGATTTGGTATCGCAACAGGGCGCGGCGGTAGCGGAGATGGCGGATAAACAGGTTGAACTGAACACCCTTCGGCGCGATATCGAGGTGGCGGAGAGGTCGATCCTGGAGCTTACGGCGCGATCTCCCGCCAAGGGGATCGCGGTCGTCGCCAACCATCCTTGGGAGGGTCGCAAGCTACAGGAAGGCGAAACGGTCTGGGTGGGGATGCCCTTGGTGCGGTTGCCCGACTTGGAGTCGATGATCATCGAAGCCTTCCTGCCGGATGTGGACGACGGGCGGCTGAAGGTCGGCGCGCCCGTGCGTTTGACCCTCGATGCCTTCCCCGCCGAGAGTTTCGCCGGCCAGGTCCGTGAGCTGGCGCAGATCGCGCGCCAGGAACCCGGGGAGTCGTTACGCTACTTCTTTCGCTTGGTGATCGATCCCGAGCGGGTGGACGTGGAGCGGATGCGGCCGGGAATGTCGGTCAAGGTCGAGGCCCAAGGACGCAGTTATTCCGATGTCTTGTTGGTACCGCGCGCAGCGTTGGCAAGCGGTGAGGATGGCCGGCCCACGGTCCTTTTGGCCAGTGGTGAGCGGCGTGCTGTCGAACTAGGCCCTTGTGACCGTAACCAGTGCGTGATCGAGGATGGGCTCGAACAGGGTGTCTCGGTGAGCGAGGCGCCAGAGGCCTACCGTGGGGGAGGAGCATGAGTGGGACACGCCCACTGCGCTGGCGTGCCCTCGTCGGTGGGCTGGCGGTGGCGGTGGTTCTCGGCCTCGGCGGGTGGTGGATGGTGCGGGCAAGCGCCGCTGCCGATGATGGGGCCTGGGGTCGGGTCGAACGGGGAGCGCTGGTGGTGGGTATCGAGACCTCTGGAACTCTGCGCGCGGCCGAGTCGGTCTTCTTGACTCCGCCGCAGGTTCCCGGAGTGTGGAACTTCAAGATCTCGTTCATGGCCCCGGAGGGGGCGCAGGTCATGGCTGGGATGCCGGTGCTGGGCTTCGATACCACCGAATTGCAGCGTTCCCTGCTCGATCGCGGCGCGGAGAGCGACCAGGCGGCCAAGCAATTGGAGAAGTTGCGGACCGAACTCGACAAGCGCTCCGGCGATCATCAACTGAGAGTGGCGGAAACCGAAGCGCGGCAGCGCAAACTGGCTCTTCAGGCGGCCGTTCCCGAGGAAGTGAGCAAGGCGAAAGACCTGGCCGCGGCGCGGATCGACCTGGAGTTGGTCGAGAAGGAGCTGACCTACTTAGCTAGCAAACGGGCGCTCGAGGAGCGCGCTAGCCAAGCGGAGGTCTCCTCGCTGGTGAACCAGCGCGCGCGCGCTTCCGCGCGGGTGGTGGAGTTGCAGCAAAACATCGCCAAACTGTCGGTCACCTCGCCGCGCGCCGGCACGGTGATCTACGTCAGCGACGGGAGGGGGGGCAAGAAAAAGGTCGGCGATTCGGTCTACCGAGGAGCGCAAGTGCTGGAGATTCCAGATCTTTCTCGAATGCTGGCCGACGGTGAGGTTGACGAAGCCGATGTCGGCAAGCTGAAGCTCGGGCAGCGGGTGACTCTGCGCCTCGATGCCCACCCGGAGGTCGAGTATGAGGGCACCGTCGAGCGTATCGGGCGCACGGTGCAGCAGCGGTCGAGGCGGAGCCGGATCAAGGTGGTGAAGATCGAGATCGAGCTGAGCGAAACAGACGCGCAACGTATGCGCCCCGGAATGCGCTTCCGGGGCCGAGTGGAGATCGAGCGCCGCGACGAGGCCCTGCTCTTGCCCTTGGAAGCGGTGCAAATGACTGCCGAAGGGCCCATCGTCCACCGTCGTTCCCGCTGGGGCGTGGAGAGTGTTTCTCCTCGCTTGGGGCTGCGCGGCGAGGACGGTGTTGAGGTGCTCGCCGGGTTGGACGAAGGCGATTCCGTGCAGTTACGGCGGACGGGAACGGAGCCATGAGCCGGCGCAAGCTCTCGGCCCTCCTGGCGGCGGGAGTGGTGGCGCTCGCCCTCCTCGCTTGGCTCGCTCCTTCGGCTTCCTCCAACGACGAGGTTCCAACCTGGGTCGTGCAGCTGGACGAGTTCATCCACCAGGTGCCGGCGGAAGGGGCGCTCAAAGCGGTCGAAGCGACCCCGATCACCCCACCGACCAACGCGCAGGGGGCGATGCGCATCGCCTGGATCGCCCAAGACGGCTCGCGGGTGGCTAAGGATGACGTGGTGATTCGCTTCGACCCGAGTGAGCTGGAAAAACAACAGCTCGATGCCGCGGGGCAGGTTAGCCGGGCGGAGTTAAAAATTGAAAAACACGAGACCGAGGCCAACACCCGGATTCGCAACCTGGGCCGGGATGCGGAAGCGGCCGGCCTGGCCTTGGAGATGGCGAGGCAGTTTGAGAGCAACGATGAGCTGATTTACACTCGAATCGAGATCATCGAGTCGGAACTGGATACTCAACTCGCCGAAGAACGCAAAGACCACGCCGACTCGTCGATCGAAGCCGAAACGGCGACCTCGCGGGTACAGACCGATCTCTACCGGCTGGAGAAGGGCAAAGCGATGCGTTCGCTCAAGAGGGCCCAAGAGGGGCTCGACGGCATCGTGGTGAGGGCTCCGCATGCGGGTGTCCTGGTCATTCAGCGCAACTGGCAGGGCAATCCGGTCCGGGTCGGCGATATGGTCTGGGGCCAGCAGAAGCTGATCGAAATCCCCGATCTTTCGGCGATGGAGGCGGAGGTTTTTGTGCTGGAGGCGGATGCCGGCGGCCTTGCGGTCGGCGATGTGGCGCGGGTGGTGATCGAGGCCTTTCCCGATCGAATCTTCGAGGCCGAGGTCGAGCGGGTGGCTTCGCTTGCCAAACCGCGTTTGCGGGGCTCGCCGGTGCAGTATTTCTCGGTCATCTTGAAGCTCGCTGAAACGGTGGGCGAGATCATGCGCCCCGGGCAGCGGGTGCGCGCCACTCTGGTGCTCGATGAACTCAAGGCGGTTCCGGTCATTCCACGGCAGGCGCTCTTCGAACGCGACGGCGAGCCGGTGGTCTATCGCCAAACGGGGGACGGATCGTTCGAACCGGTCCCGGTCGAGATCGCCGCCGCCGGCCTTGGGCGGGTAGCGGTGGCCGCGGGGCTCGATGCGAACGACGTTCTGGCCTTGGCCGATCCCACCGCGCTGACCTCGAAGCTGAGCAACGAAGCAGAATCGTCCCCCGCCGCCCTCTTGCCGGGAGGCGGTACCCGGTGAACACCAACGAGGCGGTGGCTTCATCTTTGCGCAATCTAGGGTCGCACAAGCTGCGCTCCGGTCTGACCATGTTGGGGATGATTTTCGGGGTCGGCGCGGTGATCGCCATGCTGTCGATCGGCGAAGGGGCGGAGCGCCAGGCGCTGGGGATGATCGAGCGGCTAGGGCTGCGCAACGTCCTGGTGCGGGATATTGCGATCAAGCAGGATGACTTGCGCGAAGTGCGGACCAAGTCGCTGGGGGTCTCTGAACGGGACGCGGCGGCCATCGTCGAGGCGATCGCCGGAGTCGAGGCGGTCCTGCCGCGGATGTCGATCGATCCGTACAAGGTGCTTTCCGCCTCTGGTAAGGCGGAGGCGAAGGTCTACGGCGTGGTGCAGGCTCACCTCGAAGCGTCCAGTTTGCGGCTCTCCGAAGGTCGCTTTTTGGATTGGCTCGACGAGCGCAGCCATGCGCAGGTCTGCGTCTTGGGCGACGGCGTGCGGCAGGATCTATTCGGCTTTGGCACGGCGCTGGGCGAACATGTCAAGGTCGACGATGTTTGGTTCGAAGTGATCGGAGTCTTGGCGGCGCAGGGAACGGGGGGAGATTCCTTCCAGGGGGTGGCCCTGGCGACCCCCTCCGAAGAGATCTACATTCCGGTGACCACGGCGCGGCGCAAGTTCCGCCACGATGTCCTGGCGGCGCCGCTCGACGAGATCCTGGTGCGCTTGGCCCCAGAGACCTCACCAGCGCGGGTGGCGCGACAAGTGAAAGAGCTACTGAGTCGGCTGCATGCCGGCGAGCGAGACTACGAGTTGGTGGTGCCGGAAGCGCTGCTCGAACAGAGCCGCAAGACCCAGCGGCTGTTCAATTTGGTGATGGGCTGCATCGCCGGTATCTCCCTCTTGGTGGGGGGGATCGGGATCATGAACATCATGCTGGCCACGGTCCTTGAACGAACCCGCGAGATCGGCGTGCGCCGGGCGGTCGGTGCCCGTCAGAAAGACATTCGCTTTCAGTTTGTCGTCGAAGCCTTCACCATCAGCCTGCTCGGCGGTGCCATGGGGGTGGTGATGGGGGTCGCCATCGCCGGTTTGGTGGGCGCCTGGGCCGGTTGGCCAACGGTGGTGACGCTGGGGGCGGTGGTCCTCTCGACCGGCGTCGCGGTCAGCGTCGGCCTCGCCTCGGGAATCTACCCGGCGATGCGGGCCGCTGCCCTCGACCCGATCGATGCGCTGCGCTACGAGTAGTCTTCGAGTAGCTGGCGTAGATCGACCACGAAAAAGCGGCCGCTGGTCGACGCTGGAGAGCGCAATCGAGGCGCCAGGTTGAGGAGGAGAAACTGGGCCTTGGGGGTGACCCGGCGTTGAATTTGAGTGCGCCAGGGCTCAAAGAAGATCCCCGGTTTGCCTTGAACCTTGGCTGGATCGAAGTCTTCGCGGTCGACGATCAAGAAATCGACTCCGTGGCGCTGGCGCAGGGTGATGAGAGGCTCCAGCTGCACAGCGTAGTAGGCCGCGAAGAGGTCGTCCAGCCGGTGCTCGATGCTCTGCCAGTAGGTCGGAAAGTAGGGGAGGGCCATCTGATAGTTGATCAAGACGTGACGCTCGGCGAAGAGGGGGATCCCGTCCGCGGTGAGCGGCGAGGCGGCGATGAGCGCGTTGGCGGGTAACTGGGCGGCGAGTTCGAAGGCTTCTCCCCAGGGGGAGTAGTCGTCGATCCCGAAACCGCGAATCCCTGGGGCGAAGGTGAGTAGGGCCACGCCCAAGCCCACGGCCGCCGCTTTGCGGCCAAGGCTCGGCAGGGCCGAGATCCCGCGGCCGATCAAAAGTGCGAGGACGATCACCGTCACCAGAGCCAGCGAATACATGATGTAGCGACGGGGCAGGAGGAGACGCAACAGGAGGCTATCGGCGGCAAAATAGAGTAAGCAGCTGGCCAGAGTCAGCCCGACCAACTCTGGGGGAAAGGGTATTTGGCGGCGCAGCGCGAGGAGTGCAAAGAGTCCGAGAGAGGCGATGAGAAGCAGAAAGAGGCGCCGGTCGAGGCGCCGGGGCCAGGCGGTGGATCCTGTCCGTCGCAAGCGGAAGAGGTCGTTGCGGAGGAGATCGGTATAACCACCGGCCAGGCTGGGGATCGGCAGGTCATGGGTGCGCCCGCCGCGGCGCAGTTGGCGGCCCGCGGGTGACTCTGCGCTCAGTTGCTCGCCGGTGGCGGGGGACCCCAGCCTGGGGTCGGTGGGTTGCAGATAGCGGCTCGCTAAGAAAAAGCCGCCGAGGGCAATCGCCACCGCCAGGGGAGCGATCAGCTTCCATTGCCCTAGCCGCAACCTCCCCCTTTCGAATCGTAGCCACTGGCTGGCGACGGTGGCGCAGCTCAGTAGCCAGGAAATGGGGTAGACCAGGCTCTGGATCACCAGGAGCAGGGCTTGTGCTCTGGATCGCCGATTCCGCAGCAGCCAGAGAGTGGCCAGGATGAAAGGAGTAGCGAAGGCACGGGGGTGGCCGCCGGCCATCTTGCGGAGGAAAAAGGGAGAGATACAGAAGAGCCCAACGGCAACTAGGGCCGGCCACGGAAAAGCCGCGCGGCGATCGTCGATCCGATCGGTAACCCAGAAGAGCAGCAATGCCGAGAGCGGAAAGAGCAGCAGTGGTAGCACACGGCCGAGCCAGATGGGGGAGAGGAGTGGTTCTAGGACTCGGTAGCCCCATACCCACAATGGGGGTTCGTAGTGGCTGGCATAGAGCGCTAGAAGATCGGATTCCAGTGCCTGACCATCGCCCGCCCAGTGGAGCCAAAAGGTGTGCTGATGGGCGTCATTGTTGACGGTATAAGGTTGCGTCCACCCATCTTGATGGGCCCACAACGCCAGCAGCAGAGCCACCAACGGTACCCAGACCGCCAAATGACGTCGGTACCGGCGACCGCGCCCACCGGTTGGTTTTGGAGTCGAGGATCGGTGTAGCACTCGAAGCAGGATACCATCGGCCTCTTACCAATGGCCGACCCAAACCCTGGCTCAGAGGCCGGTCCCTACACCGATCCAATCGCTGTCCGAGAATCGTAACTTTTCTGACACTCCCCCTACAGACTTCCTGGCATAATTCACCGCGTGTTCCGCCTTATCGCTTACGCCCCGGATGGGGTCCGCCGTTTTCCTCTGGACGAGGGGACTACCTTGATTGGTAGTCGCGAGGAGAACGACATCTGTTTGCCGTACACCGGCGTTGCCCAGTCGCACGCTCAATTGAGCTATGACGGCGATGAACTGCGCATCGAAGATCTCGGCAGCCGCAAGGGGGTGCTGGTGGGAGGCCGTAGGGTGCGGGACGCGGCATTGGAAATGCTCGACGAAATTCGCCTCGGAAGCGTCACCTTGCTGGTCGAGGAGGTCGCCGAGCCAGGGGATGAGCTCGCGGCTCCAATGATTCCGACCGTCCCCGAGGCCCAGACTGCCACCGAACGGGCCTCGCGGATCACTCCCCAGGTGATGCTCGATCACCTGGCGGAGATCAGCGACTGGGTGTTGGCCGATATCGAGAGCCGCACTCCGCTCGAATCGCTGGTCGGCAAGCTGCTGAACGACTTTGGTGGCGGCGCCCTCTTCCTACTCCATGGAGAGTTGGCTGAGGAGCCGGGAATCAAGTTTGTGTCGGTCAGCAACGCGGCTTGGCTCGCCAGTGGCGAAGAACTACTGGAACAAGTCCGCAGCCGGCTGTCCGAATTGGAAGCGAACACCGAGAACGGGCCGATCGACCACGAGCAAGAAGGGGCCCTCAGCGGCACGCTCGGCGACGAACCTAGCTGGGTTGGCTACCACTTGTTTCGAGCGGTGGAGCGGCAATACTTGTTGATCGTGGCCCTGCCGAGCTTCGAAGAGGGTGGCTGGTCGCCGGTCTCCTCGCTGCGCGCCCTGGGACATCTGTTGGTCCTGGGGCTGGTCCACCACGTAGGCTGGTATGAACCGATCCTTCCGGGGCGTCAGGCGCAGAGGGAACTTACCCTAGACCCGGCTCTGGTGGTGGGTGAGTCGGCGACGATGAAGGCGGTGCTCGATCAACTGCGCGTCGCCGCGGACCCCGATATCCACGTCTTGATGCGCGGCGAGCCGGGGAGCGGTCTGCAAATGCTCGCTCGATCGCTGCACCTGTCGAGTACACGCCGCCAAGGCCCGTTCGTCACCGCCACCTGTTCCGGCGCCCAACCGGCGGCGATCGAAGCCGACCTCTTCGGCGCCGAAGTCGCGGGAAAGGAAGGGCCCGTGCGACGTGAGGGCAAGTTGGTGCTGGCCGACGGGGGCACTCTCTACCTGCAGGGGATCGACAAGATGCCGGCGAAGCTCCAGGACCGCGTACACCGCTTCCTGCGCTCCGGCGAAGTGGAGCCGGGAGGAACGCACCAGGCCATCCGGGTCAATGTGCGCATCGTCGCCACCACCCAGGAGCCCCTGGAGCCGCTCGCCGGTCGCGACCAATTCCGCGTCGATCTGGCCTACCAACTCTCCCGCTTCACCATCGACGTCCCCTCCCTGCGCCAGCGCCGCGAGGATCTACCCCTCCTCATCCAGTCCTACGTCAACCGCTTCTGCCACGAGACCGGCAAGCGGATGCGCGGCATCACGGTCAAAGCGATGTCGGCCCTGCTCGCCTACGATTTCCCCGGAAACCTAGAAGAGCTAGAGAACATCGCCCGCCAGCTGGTCTACCTCTGCCCTCCCGGCCAACCTCTAGACCTCAGTCAGCTACCGGAAAAGGTGCGCCTGAGTACCGTCCAAGCGGCGGCCAGAGTCGACTCCACCTCCGATCTCGACCTCGACCACCTGGTGGGAGCCACCGAAAGAGCAGCGATCCGCGAAGCCCTACGCCGCTGCCACGGCAACAAGTCCCAAGCGGCGCGCCTGCTTGGCCTTTCTCGGAACGGTCTCGCTCTGAAGATGCAGCGGCGGGGTCTTTCTGGCTGACTGAGGCACGGGCCGGCGCCTGATTTTTTTATGGGGGCCTTTCTCAGACGAAAAAATGTCATTTTTCGTCTTTCACCCCACACGAGCCGGCCTTGTCGGCCGGGCGATCTTGCCCTTCGGGCTCGCTCGCTCGTCGCCCCAGAAGGGTAGGTGGCCGACCACAGCTCGGTACGGAGATCTTGCCCTCACCGGCTTGCTCGCCAGCGCTCCAACGAAGTGAGTGACACCTCGGTGGACCGGCGCTAGGCAGGGAGCACGCTCTTTGATAATATCAAAGTCAGAGTCTTACTGTAGCACTGCCAAAGTGTACTGGGATCTAGCAGGTACTTCGCGCTCTGCTTAAGAATGCGAAGCCAGGTACTGAAAATTGTATGTCAGGAGCACGAATCTGATGACTAAGGTACTGCGAGTATTCGTCGCGTCGCCGTCTGATGTGGCGGCAGAACGAGATATTGTGGCAAGTGCTGTTGAAGAAGTGAATCGCGGAACTGGCCAGGGCCTAGGCGTGCGCCTAGAACTGGTGCGCTGGGAGACTCATACTCACCCAGAACTCGGTACCGATCCTCAGAACGTTGTTAACCAGCAGATTGGAGATGAATTCGAAGTCTTCCTCGGTATCCTTTGGACGAGGCTTGGCACTCGCACACCAAGGTCAGAGTCTGGCACGTTAGAGGAGTTTGAGCGTGCGATGGAGCGCCTGAAGAATGATCCAGGGAGTATCTCAGTGATGCTCTACTTTAAAGAGGAGCCACGTTCTCCGTCGGATATTGATCCTGAGCAGCTTCGGAGTGTCCAAAAATTTCGCAAGAAAGTCAGTAGTGAAGGGCTCTACGGGACGTTCAACACAGAGCAAGAATTCGGATCGAATGTGCGCGTGCACCTGGCAAGAGTCCTTATTGCCCGGACTGAACTCAGACGCCCAGCCACGGAGATCGCTGCAAGGTCAGTCGTTGAACCTGAAATCCCTCAGCCTAGAGGTAGTCCAAGAGAACTGCAAGAGGATGAGGAAGAGGTTGTTGAGGAGGGCTTCCTAGATCTCATCTTAGTGGGTGAGGAGAACCTCCAAGCGGTAGTCGTCGTGCTTGGGAATATGACGGTTGCTTTAAACGATCTAGGGACTCAAGTTAGGGGAGCGACCGCTGATTTGGGAACCGTCGATCCCGCGAAAGGACGCGGTGGGACGAAACGGGCAAAGCAGATCGTTAATCGGCTGGCCGTCCAGCTCCAGGTTATCTTTGATCGCTTGGATGTTGAGGTGCTGGCTTTCCAGGGACGGTTTCAAAATGCAATGGGGGCAATCGCGAAGTCAATGGTCATTGTGGAAGACTTCGGCCCTGAAAATAAGGAGGCGGTTCGCCAGAACCTCGAATCGATTGACAGTCTAGCGAAGGCACTTCAGCCAGCGGGTGAGTCCGTGGTCGAACTGCGCGAAACAATTGAACAGCTACCGAGAATAACAACCAGCTTCAACCGAGCGAAGCGCCGAAGTGAGCGAGTCTTGGGTTCTGTCAACCGAGAGTTTTCTGCAGCTTTCACGCTAGCGCGCGAAGTTGTGGAGCTAGCTCGGAGCCGCATTAATCATGGCGAATAGGCTAGTTGGCGGCACTTTAGGTTGTGGAATGCCAGTAGCGATACTTCAGAAACGAGAGTGCACCTGAGAGAGAGAGGAGCTATTGTCACCTCAACTAAGTAGGTGATATTTCGGTCGGTCCTCGTCCACCGTTCGACACCCTTGCCAGAGACGCGAAGCGGCGAGCCCATGACCGGTTGCTACCGGACAGCAGCACCGAGAGTCGAGCGAAGCGAGACGCGAGGACGACAAAACACTTCACCCAAGAGTTCGCGTCTCCCGCGCAGTGGCCTAAGGCTGCGGGCACGGACCGCCCGAGGGCACGGATCGGCTCTCTTCACAAAGCGGAGGTGATTGTTCATGGCACGAAGCACCAGCTCGTCGGGGGGCTTGGGCAAGAACGACGCTTCTTGTCCAAGCGGGGGCTGCGCGACAGCCCCCAAGATCAAAGGGCGGAGGGGTGGGTGGGGCGCCGGAGCGTGAAGAGAGACGACACGTAGGGCAACCATCCAGCCCCGCAGCCGCCCGGCCACTGCGCGGGAGACTCGAACTCGAACCCCCAGCGGTCAGCGCCCATGGTTCCAATCCTTCCCAATACTCGAAGCACATCCCCCCCGAGCGGCACCCAGCCTCGCAGCTGAACGAGGCTGCTAAACGAGGCCTCACCCGTTTCGGGAAGCAGTGAACCCGCTCCGCTGCTAAACGAGGCCTCACCCGTTTCGGGAAGCAGACTCTGCCTGATCTGGCGGCCGCTATTTGGCACCGGAACGGAGGCTCGACACCACTTCCACAGACTCTCTGATCGGCTACACTAGAAACATGACCAAGGCCGATGTCCGCAGACTCCTCGATCTGCCAGTTGAAGAGCGGTTTGAGTTGGCTCAACTGCTCTGGAAGAGCGTCGAGCCCGAGGAAGAGGCTCGCTTCGTTCAGCTTCCTCAGTGGCAGCGAGCACTCCTTGACGCCAGACTGGCGGACGCGGAAACCAACCCTGACGACGAGCAGACCTGGGAAGAGGTGAAGGCTGAGCTCTGGCCCGACTCGTGAGAGTAGTCCTTCGACGGGCGGCTAAACTCGATCTGGCTCAAGCCTGCCGTTGGTACGACGAACGCGAATCCAGCCTCGGCGACTC
>QIHU01000606.1 GCA_003231035.1 Acidobacteriota bacterium | reverse complement strand
GCTGAATCCACCGGTGTCCCCGCCTTCAGCAAGGCTTCGACCTTGACGAGATCCTGCTGCTGGGCGGCGGCGATCAGGGCATCGCCGGACTTGTCCGTCGCCGCTAGGGATCCCTGCACGATTAGCAGGAGAGACAGCGAGAAGATCTGATACAACCATAAACGTTTCATCGGCAAAGCCTCCAAAATCGAGAGTAGTTTCGCAGTCTTGATCAAGGCGAGTTGACCGCCTGCTGCCAAGTAGACGTGTCGCCACTCTCGAAGTCATCCGTAAAGATCGCGGTTTCAACGACGGTCAGAAATTGATCCATCGCAACGTTGGTCAGCACCTCGGTGGCTCCGTGCGGCCAGCGGATTCTGATTTCCTGAATTTCGGTCGCCATCCCGAGACCGAATTCGACCGGTAGACTGTTTTGGGAGCCTCTACCGGCCCCGCTGCTCACCTCTTTGACAACGATTTCGGTATCGGTTTCGACCTCAATTCGGGCACCGATCGCGCTCCGGTTGCTGAGTACCCCTTCAAGGGTCAAGGTAATCCAATGGAAACTGTTGATCGAGTCATTGCGCCACAACCGGGTGTCGTCGTTGGGACCACCCGTCACGCAGAGGTCGAGGTCGCCGTCGTTGTCGATATCGGCGAAAGCCACCCCTCGGCCATCGAAGTCGGCGCCGCCCAACTCGAAGGTGACGTCGCTGAAGGTGGAGTCGGTGTTGTTGAGAAACAGTACGTTGGGGGTGCTGCCAGCGTCGAAACCGTTGGTGACGAAAAAGTCTTCCCAGCCATCGTTGTTGACGTCGCCAGCATTGCAACTGATGCCCCAGCCGTCTGGATCCAAGGTGCCGGAGCTCGCCGCGACATCCGCGAAGCTCGTGCCCCCGCCGAGGTTCTCGTACAGTGCATTGGGGCGTGGCAGCGGTTCGGTTCCCGGCCAGCTCGTCCAATAGAGGTCGAAGTCGAGATCATTGTCGTAGTCGAACGACAGGACTCCCATCCCTAGGCCCACTTGGTCGATACCGGCGGAGAGGGTGAGATCGGCGAAGGTGCCCCCGTTGTTGAGGTAGAGGCGGTTGAGATCGTGACTCCGGTTGCCGGTGAAAATGTCGACCCAGCCATTATTGTCGAGGTCGGTAGCCACCACGCCCACCCCCAAACCCACGGTGTCGACACCCAGCGCCGGGGCCACGTTGGTGAACTGGAAGTTCCCTTGATTGCGGTAGAGGATGTCGGGGCCGATCGCGTTCACATAGATATCGAGCAAGCCGTCGCGGTCGTAATCCAGCAGTCCGACTCCACGGCTGCTGCTCTCGTTCGTGGTACCCGCGGCCACCGTCTGATCGGAGAACACGGTCACTCCACCCAGGCCGATCGGACCGTCGTTACGATAGAGAACGTCAGGGCCACTCCCGAAGGAGACGACGTAGAGGTCCACGTCACCGTCGTTATCTAGGTCGCCAAACGCGGCACCCACGCTGAAGCCGGCGTGGTCCACCCCCGCCGCGGCGGCGATCTCCGTAAACACGCCACCACCTTCGTTACGAAACAGCTTGTTGGCTCCGTTGTTGGTGAGGTACAGATCTTGATCACCATCGCCGTCGATGTCCCCCCAGGCGAGAGACTCGTTGAGTGTGTTGGGCAGGGCTACTCCGGCCAGCGAGGTAATGTCGGTAAAGATCAAATCCGTGGCGGCCTCGGCCGCCCTCGTCCCAAGACTCAGAAACAATGCCGCGGCTAGCAGAACTCTGCAAATCCTCTCCCCAACATTGGGCCCCGGTCGCGAGTGAGTCTCAGTTTGTTCATTCATCGCGTTGGCGAGTCGCAACGCCGAGGTTGGCGCCAACGGCTCGATCCTCCTGTCTCCCGTTGCATGGTCTCCAGTCTCGGCTCGATTTAGAAACCGCCTGGCACGAATTACTCGTTGAGCATAGCTCACAAGGAGCCGTCGCGATACTGACCAGGGCTCACCCTTTTCAGGAGGTGCGAGAGCGCTTAGCAACCGCGAGTCTGGCTACCCCATAGCTGCTTGTGCAGTTGTAGGGACAGGCGCACCGGCAGCCGGTCGGCCAGAATCCACTCCGCCAGTTTCCTACCTTCCAGACTCTCGACAACCGGGGAGAAACTGACCGGGCAGATTCGCTCCAGTTGACGTTGGCGCACCAGGTCCCGCGCCCAGCGGTAGTCCGCCTCGTCGGCGAGCACCAGTTTGAGTTCGTCGTGGTCGGTCAGCAGGTCGAGGTTGCTCCACCGGTTATTCTCCGCCTCGCCGCTGCCTGGGCACTTCACATCGACAATGCGCCGCACCCGTGGATCCACTTCGGAGATGTCCACTCCCCCTCCCGTTTCGAGCATCACTTCGTAGCCGGCGTCGCACAGGCGGACCAGTAGAGGCCGTGCACCCGGTTGCAGCAGCGGCTCGCCACCGGTCAGCTCGACCAACGAACAGTCGAAGCTGGCCACCTCGCGCAGGGCTCGATCCAAGCTCCACCACTCGCCAACGTAGAAACTGTACTCGCTGTCGCACCACACGCAACGCATCTGGCAACCGGTCAGCCGCAACAAGACGCAGGGCCGGCCAACGGCGGTGGACTCACCCTGGAGCGAGTAAAAAATCTCGTTGACCTTCACCCGTTGCACCGCCGGGAGCCCCAGCGGCGGCCCCGCCGACCTAGGCTGGCTCATAGACAGCGCACGAGCGATCATTCTCCCAGACCTCGACGCGGGCAACGCGCACCCGGTCGGGATTGTCGCCGAGTTCCTCGGCCAGCCGCCGGCCTAGGCCGGCGTTCACGCGCTCGTACACGTACTCCGAGAACAGCTCGGCCGTGGTGTTGCGTTCGGTGAACGGCGGAATCTCGTTGATCACCCGATGATCGAAGGGGTTGAGTACCTCGCTCATCACCGCCTTCAAGTCGGCGAAATCGACCACCATGCCGAGTTCGTCGAGCTCTTCCGCCATGACGTACACCCGCACCCGATAGTTGTGGCCGTGCAGGTTCTCGCAACCACCCGTGTGGCCACGGATGAAGTGGGCGGCGGCAAAGGTGAAATCTTTGAAAATGGTGAACATCTGGGTACTCAAGAGGGATGGTGGACCAGGGCGGGTGGCGAGTCAAGACGTGGATTGGCCGCCGCGCAGCAGAAACCGCACCGTCTCGGCGAGCCCTTCGGCTAGCCCGCGGGGCTCCCAGCCTAACTCTTGCCGGGCGCGCGCGTCGTCGAAGGCCCAGTTGCGGGCCAAGCTGTTGATCTGCCCATTGGACAACGGCGAGTTGCGACCTCGAAGACGGTAGAGCGGATTGGCCACCAGCGACAACGCGCGCGCGGCCCCTACGGGTAAACGCAACTTCGGTGGTGCGATTCCCACGAGTTCGCAGACCTGCTCCACCAGCCGCGCCACACTCACCCTCTCACCGGCGAGCAGGTAGTCGCGCCCAGGTTCTGACTCGGTGAGGATGAGCACTAGCGCATCCACCACATCCTCCAGGTGCACCCAACTGGTGATGCGATCGCCACCCACCAGGATCGGCATCCGCCCCAAAGCGATGGCGCGCAGGAGCGGATTGGCGCCACTCTTCTTACCCGGTGGACCGTAGATCAAGCTCGGGTAGACCACATTCAGCCGCAAGCCACGCTCGGCCCATTGACGAACCCGCTCTTCGCCCGCGTGCTTGGTGGCCCCATAGAGGCTAGGAAAAGGGGTCAAGACCGGCGACTCCTCGGTAGCCACCGAGCCATCCGCCGGGCTACCGCCAAAGGCGGCGATCGAGGAGAGATCCAAGAATCGGCCGACCCCCAACTTGTAGGCCAGCGAGGCGACGTTTTCGCTCCCTTCGACATTCGCCGCTTCCATCCGCTGGCGATCAGCCTCCAGCTCGACCAAGGCCGCGGCATGGACCACCCAATCCGCCCCCGCCATCGCTTCGCGCATCGAGTAACGGTCGGTGATGTCTCCGACCGCCAGTTCTACACCGAGCTGTTGCAACCGCGCCGTCTCGCTCGTCTCGCGCACCAGCGCGATCAAGTGGTGGCCCAGGGTAGCCAGACGCTCGGCCAAGGCCCCGCCGAGATAGCCGGTGGCGCCGGTCAAGAAAATTCTCATGCGCCGAGCTTACGCTCCTCCCGCCGACGAGCCCAGCGCGACAGTTGGGCTCTATTGGAATGTTGATGGATTCGGTCGTGCCGACACCCTCCTCGGCACAGGGCTTTTTCGTGGTGGCCTTACCTTGGGGAACCCACTGTCAGGAACCCACTGTCAGGAATCCTCCTCGACCAGTTGGCGCAGAACGTAGTGCAAGATCCCGCCGTGGCGCCAGTACTCCACCTCTTGAGGGGTATCTAGCCGTACGCGCGCCTGAAACTCCACTGTGGCGCCATCTTCGCTCTGCGCACGGACGGTGACTCGAGGCTTGTCGCCGAAGCCATCCTGCGCTCCCGCGGCCAGCCCCTCGATATCGAAGTGCTCCTTGCCGGTGAGGCCGAGCGTCTCGGCGCTCTCGCCTTCGACGAACTCGAGCGGCGCCACTCCCATGCCGATCAAGTTGCTGCGATGAATGCGCTCGAAGCTGACCGCGAGAACCGCTCGAATTCCCAACAGCAGCGACCCCTTGGCTGCCCAGTCCCGCGAGGAGCCGGTTCCGTACTCCGTGCCGGCGATGACCAGCAGAGGTGTCTCGTCTTGTTGGTACTTCATGGCGGCGTCGAAGATGCTCATCGTCTCGCCGTTGGGCAGGTAGGTGGTAAAGCCACCCTCGGTCCCCGGCGCCAGCTGGTTGCGCAGCCGCACGTTGGCGAAGGTGCCGCGCATCATCACCTCGTGGTTGCCGCGCCGCGACCCGTAGGAGTTGAAGTCTTTGCGCGCCACCCCTTGATCGAGGAGATACCGGCCCGCCGGGCTGTCTACCTTGATCGCTCCGGCCGGCGAGATGTGATCGGTGGTGATGCTGTTACCGAGTAGAGCCAACAGCCGGGCGCCCTTGATATCGGTGATCGGCGCCGGCTGGCGCTCCATCCCGACGAAGTAGGGCGGCAGCTTGACGTAGGTGGAATCCTCCGCCCAAGCGTAGGTGTTACCGATCGGAATCTTGAGGCTGTTCCAGCGCTCATCGCCGTCGTAAACCCCACGGTACTGCTCTTCGAACATCTGGGCGTGCAGCGACTGATCCACCACTGCCTGCACCTCCTGCTGGCTCGGCCAGAGATCCTTGAGGAAGATCGGCTCATCCTTGTCGCTAAAACCGAGCGGCTCGTTGTAGAGGTCGATATCGATGCGCCCCGCCAGCGCGTAGGCCACCACCAGCGGCGGCGATGCCAGGTAGTTGGCGCGCACGTCCGGGCTGATGCGACCCTCGAAGTTTCGGTTGCCGGAGAGCACCGCGACCGCCACCAGGTTGTGGTCGTGGATCCTCTTCGAGATCTCTGGACGTAAAGGTCCGCTGTTGCCGATGCAGGTGGTACACCCATAGCCGACCAGGTGGAAATTAAGCTTTTCGAGGTAGTGCATCAGCCCCGCCTCGGCGAGATAGCTGGTCACTACTTTCGAGCCAGGCGCTAGGCTGGTCTTGACCCAGGGCTTGACGTCGAGACCCAACTCCACCGCTTTCTTGGCGACCAGTCCGGCGGCGACCATCACGGACGGGTTGGAGGTATTGGTGCAACTGGTGATGGCGGCGATGACCACCGAGCCGTCGGCCAGCTGCGCGGCGGCGTCTGTGTAGGCTCCCTCGGCTTGCAATGGCTCGACCTGAGGCTCGGCGACGGCCGCCGCCGCGATCCCGCCCAGAGTGGGCAAAGCAGAGGCAGCCGGAGCCGGCTTCGTTACCCCCTTGAGTCCCTCCAGACCCCCCAAGAAAGCCGACTTGACCTCCGACAAACGAACCCGATCCTGCGGCCGCTTGGGGCCCGCTACGCTCGGTTCCACCGTCCCCAGTTCCAACTCCAACGTGTCCGAATACTCCGCCTCCGGGCTGTTCGGGGTGTGAAACAGCCCCTGCTCCTTCATATAGACCTCGGTCAGCAGAATGCGCTGGGGCGATCGGTTGGTGAAGCGTAGATAGTCGAGGGAAACCTGATCGATCGGGAAGATTCCACAAGTGGCTCCGTACTCGGGAGCCATGTTACTGATCGTCGCCCGGTCGGCGAGCGACAGGTTGGCCATGCCGGGACCGAAGAACTCGACGAACTTGCCGACGACGCCCCGGGCGCGCAGCAACTCGACCACCCGCAGCACCAGGTCGGTGGCGGTGGCGCCCTCGGGTAAGGCGCCGGTGAGCCGAAAGCCAACCACTTGCGGAATCAGCATCGAGATCGCCTGACCGAGCATCGCCGCCTCGGCTTCGATGCCGCCGACCCCCCAACCGAGGACCCCGATCCCGTTGATCATGGTGGTGTGAGAGTCGGTGCCGACCAGCGTGTCCGGGTAGGCGAAAGGAATCTCGCTCCCGGGCGCCGCGCCCTCCATCACCACCCGCGCCAGGTACTCCAGGTTCACCTGATGAACAATACCGGTGTTGGGCGGCACCACTTTGAAATTCTCGAAGGCGGTCTGGCCCCAGCGCAAGAAAGCGTAGCGCTCTCCGTTGCGCTCGAACTCGCGCTCGATGTTGATCAAGAAGGCCGCCGCGCTACCGTATTCATCGACCTGAACCGAGTGATCGATCACCAGTTCCACCGGCTGCACCGGATTGATCCGCGTGGCATCGCCCCCGAGGTCGACCATCGCGTCGCGCATCGCCGCCAGGTCGACCACCGCCGGCACGCCGGTGAAGTCCTGCAGCAGCACTCGGGAAGGCATGAAGGCGATCTCGACGCTCGGCGTCGCCTCGGCGTCCCAGTTGGCCAGTTGCTCGATATCGCTCGCCGAAACCGCGCCGCCATCTTCGCGCCGCAGCAGATTCTCGAGCAGAATTCGTAGAGCGTAGGGCAACCGGGCAATGGAGATGCCACGATCCTCCAAGGCACTCAGCCGCGCGATTCGCACTTGCCGCCCTCCGACATCGAGAACACCATGGCTTCCAAAGCTATCTTGCATCGCGATTTCTCCTGAATGAACCCAACGCCTGAAGGCCGCGCGGGGGGTCGAAAGTCTAGCACCCGCGGGAGAGGTAAGATGTCTCTATCTATGTCTCATACGTCTGACTTGAAGGCGCCGGTTCTGCTCGTCGCCATGCCCCAGATCCTCGACCCCTTCTTCCACAAGAGTGTCGTGCTCTTGGTCCATCATGACGAAGAGGGCAGTTTCGGTTTTGTCGTTAATCGGCCCACCACTACCCAAGTGACCGACATCTTGTCCAGTATGGAGATCGATTGGCAGGGTGCTCAAGACTCTTTGGCCTACCTGGGCGGCCCCGTTCAAACCGAACTCGGCACGGTTCTCTTCTCCCCCCGGCAGGAAGGTGACGAGGAGGCACAAGCCAGCTTCAAGGGCAGCACCGCGATTACCGACGACGATTTGATCACCCATCATATCGACGACTTGGTGAGCTTGGCGGCCGACCCACCTCGTGCGATGCGACTCTTCCTAGGCTACGCGGGCTGGGGTGCCGATCAGTTGATCGCTGAAATCTTGCGCGACGACTGGCTGACCGCACCGGTCGATCACGACGTCCTGTACTGCGCCGACCCTGCCACTGCCTGGCAGCTAGCGCTTCAGTCCATCGGAATCGACCCGGACAGCCTGCTCTCCTGGTCGCCAGCGATGGGTGGCAACGGCCAAGCGAACTGAACCCAGAAGCCGTGAAGTCCGAAGACCAATTCTGCGCCGGCGCGGTAGTGGTGCGCGAGGGTGAGGTCTTGCTGATCTCCCCCAGCGGCGGCGACCATTGGCAACTGCCCAAAGGGCACATCGAAGCCGGAGAATCGCTCGAAGAGACCGCGGTGCGCGAGGTGCATGAAGAAACCGGCGTCACCGGCCGTCCCATCGCCGTCCTTTCCGAGATCGAATTTTGGTTCACCCAACGGGGCACGACCCGGGTCCACAAACGGGTCTACCTCTTTCTTCTCGACTACGTCGAAGGCGATGCCGCCAACTTCGACCCCAACGAAGTCCACGCCGCCAGCTGGTTCCCTTGGCCAGAGGCACTCGATCGGCTGACCTTTAGCAACGAGGTCAGAGTGGTCGAAGAGGCGTGGGCCTTGACGCGCAAACTAGCACTGGAGCCTGTGACTCAACAGGCGATTGGACCGCAACCGGGAAAACCGCCCACCACAGGGTCAAACTGATAGCGTTGAAAACCATGAGCACATCGCCCATCGCCGTGGTCACCGGCGCCAGCGCCGGGATCGGCGAGGCGACGACTCGCGCGCTGAGCCAAGCAGGTTTTTCAGTCGTCTTGGGGGCCCGCCGCCTCGATCGTCTAGAGAAGCTGGCGCTGGCCACCGGTGGCCGAGCCTTACCGCTGGACGTCACCGACCCCGCCAGTGTCGAAGCGTTCGCCGCCCAGATACCGGAAGTCGACCTCCTGGTCAACAACGCCGGTGGCGCGCACGGGGTCGACTCGGTGGAGGAGGCGCGGATCGACCGCTGGCTCACCATGTACAACGTCAACGTGCTGGGCACCTTGCGCATGACCCAGGCCCTGCTGCCCAAGCTGCGCGCCAGCGGCAGGGGCCACGTGATCAACATCGGCTCCATCGCCAGCTTTGAAACCTACCTTGGCGGCGCTGGCTACACCGCCGCCAAACACGCGGTGCGCGCGATGACCAGAACTCTGCGCCTGGAACTTCTCGGCCAGCCGGTGCGCGTCACCGAGATCTGCCCCGGCATGGTGGAGACGGAGTTTTCGATCGTGCGCCTCGGCGACCGCCAACTCGCCGACGAGGTCTATCATGGGCTCACTCCGCTCAGCGCCGACGACATCGCCGACGCCATCTCGTGGGCGGCGACTCGGCCAGCGCACGTCAATGTGGACGAGATTGTGATTCGCCCCAGAGACCAAGCGACAGCCCACCATGTCCACCGCAAGAAAAACTAGCCTTCGAGCGCTGGTGATCGCCGGCCTCATCGCCCTTCAGTTCACCGCTTGCCGACCGCCCGCCAGTGAACTCTGGACCGAGCACTGCGCCCGCTGCCACGGCGAGGACGGTCGCGGCGTCGAGTCCCAGCGAACCTTCTACCCGGGCGTCGATTTGACCCGTTCCGAGTTGATCGCCGACCAAGCTCGGGGCTCCATTTATCAACGCATCGC
>QIHU01000477.1 GCA_003231035.1 Acidobacteriota bacterium | reverse complement strand
GGGACGGTGCTCGAAAACAACATTGTGCACACCATCGCCAGCTCGGGCGAGAGTTTGGCGGCCGGGATTATCTTCACCGTGCCGGCGCTGGTGCTGCTCGGCATCTGGAGTCACTTCAACTACTTGGAGACGACGCTGATCGCGATGGCCGGCGGGGTAATGGGAGTGACGATGATGATCCCGCTACGGCGCCCGATGATCATCGATCAAAAAGAGCTGCGCTTCCCGGAGGGGGTGGCCTGCGCCGAGGTGCTCAAGGCGGGTGACCGCGGCGGCGCCGAGATGCTGGGGATTTTCGCGGCGCTCGGCATCGGTGCACTGTTCAAATCGATGGTTTCGGTGGTTGGGGCTTTCAAGGGGACGGTCGAAGGTGCGGTGCGGTTGGGAAAGACCGGTTTTTACGTCGGCACGGATATCTCACCGATGCTGATGGCGGTCGGTTTCATCGTCGGTTGGGAGATCTCTCTGCTGATTTTCCTGGGTGGCGCGATCTCGTTCGTGGCGGCGATCCCGGTGCTCGCTTGGGGGGTCGACTTCAGCGGTTCCAGCATGACCGAGGCGCTGATGAACGTCTGGGACAATCAGATTCGCTTCGTGGGTATCGGCGCCATGGTGGTGGCCGGTATCTACTCGATCATGAAGATCGCCGGCAGTATGGGCTCGGCGATCCGCACCGCGGTGCGCGGTCTGCGCGGGCAGGAGGAGCCCGAAACGGTGCGTACCGAGCAGGGGATCACCGGCAAGGCGCTGTTCGGCCTCATGCTGGGTAGCATGGTCCTCTCGGCGGTCGTCTACTACGTGATGACGCGCAGCGCCACGACCACCTTCGTGGCGACGATCGTGATGTTTGTCCTCGC
Source organism: Acidobacteriota bacterium (assembly GCA_003231035.1). GTDB lineage: Bacteria > Acidobacteriota > Thermoanaerobaculia > Multivoradales > SZUA-115 > SZUA-115. The sequence continues at coordinate 17,684 of QIHU01000477.1, read as the reverse complement.
CTTTTTCTTCGTCGCCGTGGCGAGCTACATCGTCGGCCTGGTCGGTTCCTCGAACAGCCCGGTGTCGGGGATGACGATCTGCACCGTGTTGATCACCGCCGGCCTGATGCTGATGTTCGGCTACAGCGGTACCGCCGGCATGCTCGCCACTCTCGGGGTCGCCGGAGTGGTTTGTTGTGCCTGCTGCACCTCTGGAGACATCTGCCAGGATCTCAAGATTGGCCAGATTCTCGGTGCCACGCCCCGTCGTCTACAGACCGGCGAGATCATCGGTGCCTTGGTGCCGGCGCTGGCCATCGCGCCGACCATGAACCTGCTGCTCAAGGCTTACGGCATCGGTACCCCGGCTCGCGAAGGAGTGCAGGCGCTCAAGGCTCCGCAAGCGGTGATGTTCGAGAAGCTAGTCGGCGGAATCTTCGGCCAAGGCAACCAGATTCCCTGGGATCTGGTGGGCTGGGGGGCCCTGATCGGCGTTCTGGCCATCGTCATCGACCGCTTCTGGCTCGAACCGGGTGGCGGCAAGTTTCGCATGCACGCGATGCCGCTGGCGGTTGGAATGTACCTGCCGTGGACGGTGACCACGCCGATTCTGATCGGTGGTCTTGCCTACCGCTACGTCGATCGCAAGAGTCGGCGGCGCGGCGATTCGGAAGAGACCCGGCAGGCGACGGTCCATCGCGGCTTGCTGTTCTCTTCGGGCTTGGTCGCCGGGGAGGCGATCATGGGCATCCTCATCGCTGTTCTGGTCGTCTCCGGCCTCGATATGCCCTTCTTGAAGAGTTGGAGCATGAGTGGCTGGATGATCAGCGCGGTGTCGCTCCTAGCCCTCTTCGGCATTGTGTGGATGCTGGTTCGCAAGGCGCTGAACAAGCCCACGGCTAACCCGACCGCGGGGTAGGGGAGCGGGATAGATCAGCTCCCGAGGCGCATGGTCAATTTATGGAAGCCCTGGGGATCGAGCAAGAGGAGGAGGCGCGGATCCGCAAGGCGTCCGCGGCCTTGGCTAGGAAACTCGGCCTCGCGTAGACCGTCAGGTTACCGTCACGTTCGCGAAATGTATCCCTTCACCCTTTTCAGAGAGATCGAGTGCAATCAGTCTCCCGTGCGCCAAGCCTCCAGCGATTCTTGGCCCCCCGAGTGTGGGAACAAAGATTGGAGCAAGAGGTCCGTGCGATTCGCCCAACTCGCGAAGTCGGTCGAATCCCACACTTCGCCGCCGATTGGCTGCCAGCCCTTGCCAGAGAAAAAGTCCCAGCCCATCCGCGAGGATGCGCGGAAGTTCATCTCTTCATGAGGACTGATCAGATCCCACCGGCCCCATTCAAGGTAAATATTCAGTGGCAGCGACTCGGCGTTGACCGTGGCGGTGACTTCTTCGAGCGCTGACACTTGCCCCTTGAGCATGTAGAGACTCTGGATTCCCAAACCGCCGAAAGTCTCGGGATGGTTGAAGGTGATCATGGCGGCGGCAAAACCTTGCCATCCCATTCCGACGTTGGCACGACCGGCTGGGTCAGCTTGGGTGCGGTAGCGAGAGTCGATCTCTGGAATCACCTGCTCCGCCAGGAGTGCGCCAAAACCGCGCACCCGTGGAGGATCAGGAAATACAGCAATCAGCGGCGCGACGGTCTTTCCTACTACGCGGTCCAATGCCTCCTGCCACGCACCCTCCTTGAGAGCTTCGGGATGGTGGACGTAGACGACCGGATAGCGTTGCTCGCCCTGGTCGTAGCCGGGAGGCAACCAGAGCTGGACGGAGACTGTCACCGGCTCGGGTATGTCGCCCTCTTCCGGTGTAGGTGGCTGTACGGAGACCTCGATCGTCTCCATGCGACCAGCGGCACTCGTTTGTGCGCTTTCCTTGCCGGTCAGTCCTGGCCATTGGGGCATCGCGAACCAGGACATCTCGACGCCTTGACCTTGATTCCAGTTCATGTCCGGGCCCAGAACCGTGCTTCGCCTGCGACGATCGTGACTCGGATCGACAGCCGGCTGGTAGTCGACGAAGAAAAGGTAGCTGATCCGAGCCTGTCGATCCAAGCGGGTGGACCACCACCAGAGATCGGTACCTTCGAGCCTCTGCATGGGCTCCTCTCGCCGCATGCCGATCATATCGCCGCCAATCGCCAAATCTTCGGCTGGGCCATGCCACAGGAAGACAACTTCCTCGTCGTTGATCAGCGGAAGTTCCTTGCCCTTGAGGAAGCGCTCGACCTCGGCCTTTGGATTCCGCGCCCCTAGGAGTGCGGTTCTCAGAGGCGCCAGGGCCGCGGGAAGGGCGGTCTCTTCCAGCGTCGCGCGGCTTCTCTGGCGTCGAACTAGATCGACCCGAGCGATCTCGCCTAGACTTCGCATGAATAGTGCGCCGTCGGCCCAACTGGGAGGAGTCCAGGCTAGGTCTTCGAATAGCCGCAGGTGAGCTGTTTCGGTCCATCCCTCGGTGCCCGCCGACCCCAGATGTACGGTGCCCTTCTTGGTGAGCACAGCCAGCTGGCCCGCGACGTTGACCAGGAATCCGTCGCCTGGCTGGCGCGAGCGCCAGAGCACCTCACCGTTGTTCGGGTCGATGGCGCTCAGGAAGCGAGCGGTGTAGCCGAATAGCGCTTCGTTGCCTAGCGAAGGGGGGCTGTAGCTCTTGGAGAGTGCTCGACTAGTGGCCACCTGTGCTGCTTGCCAACCGTTGTCCGTCTTCTTGACTTCGACCACCAACGTTTCGTCGTCTCGGTGCTTGACGAAGATCCGGTCGTTGCCGATCGGCAAGGGCGACTGGGAGTAAGAGCCCATCGCGCTCGACTGGCCCTCAAGGGCAAATTCCCACAAGACCGCGCCGTCAACGGGGTCCAAACCCGCCAGCTTGGTCGAGGCCAGAATCAGCACTTGCAGCTGGCCTCCAATCTCGGTGGCGATTGGCGACTGAGCGCCCAAGTCCCCGGCCTCGCTGAGCGCTTGCCAACGCAGCTTGCCGGTGGCGACGTTAAGACCGACCACCGCGGCTTCGCCACCTACCTGCACGACGAGTGTGTCGCCAACGATCAGCGGCGAGCCGCCGAAGCCGTAGAAGGGTACCTCTCGGCTCAGATCTTCCGCCAAGTGTCCCGCCCACAGCCTCTTGCCGGTCTTGAGGTCGATCGCCGTCACTTCTCCGAACGGTCCCACCATGAAGACGCGTCCGTCGGCGATTGCCGGAGTTGCGATGGGTCCGGTGTGGGAACCATCGTGACCGGCGTAGGTCGGCGCCAGATCGAGCCTCCACACCTCTTCGCCCGTCTTGGCGTCGAGAGCCACAACGAAGTCTCGCTCGCCGCTCGCCATCGCCGTAACCACAAGGCCTTCGGCCACCGAGATGCCGGAATAGCCGCTGCCCAAGTTTTTCTTCCAGCCGAGATCGAAGCCAATCGGGCCTTCCCCGGCTGGCAGCCCTTCGAAAACCCGTCCACTACCCTCGGGTCCGCGGAAAGTGGTCCATGAATCGGCCTCATCTCCGGCGGCTACTACGGGCAGCGTCACCAAAGCGAGGGCGAGACAGCAGATCTTCAACGAACTCGAAACGAGCGATTTGCTAGGGGACGAAGCGAAAGTTCTCTGGAGAGGCATTGGTTACCCGCCTTACGTTGGTGGATTGGGGACCCTAAACTACCTCATCCATTTCGGAGGAGGCGACCCTAAACTACCTCATCCACCCTAAACTACCTCATCCATTTCGGAGGAGGCCGACGATGGGTAGTATCTCTGAGGTGAGGTTGGGGAACTAGGTCGGAGCTAGTGTTGCGTCTTGCGGGGGGGGAGCGGTCTCTAGGCTCGAGAATGGCTCGAATAGGCTCATTCTGTCTCTTTGAATAGACACTCTGAGGCGCCGAGTTGAAGCTCCACTCGCCGCCGAGGCCTCCCTCGATCGCATTGGCCCTCCCAATTGTTGGCAACTTGGCTCCCCTAGGTAGTCACGGGAGGAGGGTGTCCACGGACGAACGGCAGCCGGGGACGATGGCAACCTGGTGGAAACTCAGCTCCGGAGTTGCCGGAGCGTAGTTCCAAAGATGCCTCTCGGTAAGCGGTGCGAAAGAGCCGAAACTGCTCCTTGAGCTTCTCGCGCACCTCACTAGCTAGAGCATGGACAAGCGGTCTCGGAGAACGTTCGAAGTTGGCCGGCGCCTGGTGGGGATCCTGGCGCAGAATGCGCCGTACGCCCAGTGGGGCTCGTCCACTTTCCTCAATGCGTTGCCGTGTCTCTTGGGTGATCTCGTGCACAATTTCGCCAGTCCGTTCCCGGCGCTCCCCACGAGTCAGGTGCGCCCAAGCGGGTAGCGGCGTGAGCTTCAGGTCGAGCACATCGGCGAAGTCGTACTTGGAGAAGGACTTAGCACTACGGCAAGCCTCGTACTCGGCGGAACGGTCGAACCAGACTCCTTGTATGGCTCCACCGGTGAGCAGAGCCTCGGTCGAGCAAGCTCCCGGCCAGTCTTGCGGCCGACGCACTAGTCCCTCCTTGCACCCCTGGCTCAGTAGGTAGCGCAAGCGATCCTCCTGAGCTTCTGGCTCGTCGCTGATCACTACGTGGGAGTAGCGTCGTCCCCAGAATTTCTCCTTCCAGCCATAGAGCCTGCCGGCTTCTTTGGCGAGGTTACCCGCGAAGAAACCCATGAAGCTTGAAAGGGCCTGGGCATCCTCGGGAACCACCAGCAGGTGGAGGTGATTGGACATCGCGTGGAAGGCGACCACGCCCACCGGGTAGCGATGCGCAGCCTTGGCCAGCACGCCGGTGAGAATCTCATTGAGGTCCTTGGAGGGGCGCAACAGGAAGCGAGCCTGCATCACACGGCAGGTGACTTCGATCAGGTTTTCAGTGGGTATCCATCTAGGGTCGTATCCCATGTCATCTTGTATAGAGGGCAAGAGGAGGGTCGCCTCTGTCATCGGATTGCAAGAAACTTGAAAACGGGGCACTTGGGTGCCATGAAACTGGGAGGTTGTCCGAAATGGGTGAGGGATGAAGGGAGGTGGTAGCGTCGGGTTGTGGTACATCTTGAGTTTGATCGTGGCACCCTCCTCTTGACTGCCAAGCCGGAGGAACTGCCCGAGGACCTGAAGTTGCCCGGTTTGGCCTTCGACCGGCGGGTGGGGCGGTGGCGGGCACCGGCCAGTGGCTATCGGGATCTGGTCTTGGCGTTGCGCGAGGCTCGAATCGAGTTCGTGGACGATGCGCGTCACTACGAGCTCATCGAACTCAACTCGCGACTGGTGCGAGAGCCCTACCCGCATCAGAGCGAGGCGGTCGAAGCCTGGTGGAGCCAAGAGCGACGTGGGGTGGTGGTCTTGCCGACGGGGTCGGGCAAGACCTTTGTTGCCCAGCTGATCCTGGAGCGGCTCGGCCGGCCGGCGTTGATTGTCACTCCGACCATCGACTTGATGCAGCAGTGGTATGGCGTCTTGTCCACCGCCTTTGAGACCGAAATCGGGCTGATCGGTGGCGGCTACCACGACCCTCGGCCGCTGACCGTAACCACCTACGACTCGGCGCACATTCACATGGAGCGCCTCGGTAACCGCTGGGCGTTGCTGGTCTTCGACGAATGCCATCATTTGCCGGGCCCGACTTACTCTCTGGCGGCGCAAACGTCGATCGCACCGTTTCGCCTGGGGCTCACCGCCACACCGGAGCGCGAGGATGGTGCCGAGGAGCGACTGGACGAGTTGATTGGACCGATCGTCTATCGGCGCGAGATCAAGGAGCTGGCTGGCCGCTACTTGGCCGACTATGAAACGGTCGAACTGCGCGTACGACTCTCCGCCGAGGAGCGGGAGAAGTACCGCCGGGCCCGCGAGATCTACCGTGGCTTCGTAGTCAGCCAGCGGATTCCGTTGGGCAGCCCGGGAGGGTGGCAGCGATTCTTGATGCTCACCTCACGCAGCGAGCAGGGGCGCCGCGCCTTTCTTGCCTATCGCGAGCAAAAGACGGTCGCGCAAGCCTCGGATGCCAAATTGCGCTTGCTAGAGCGGTTGTTGGCGCACCATCGCTGCGACCGTGTGCTGATCTTCACCAATGACAATGAGACCGTCTACCGGATCTCACGACGCTTCTTGATTCCGGCGATCACCCACCAAACCAAGGTCAAGGAACGTCATGAGACACTGACCCGGTTCAATTCGGGCGACTATCCGTTCGTGGTCACCTCGAAGGTCCTCAACGAAGGGGTTGACGTGCCGGCGGCGAATGTCGGTATCGTCCTCTCGGGCAGTGGCAGCGTACGTGAGCACGTCCAGCGATTGGGCCGCATCTTGCGCCGCGCTGAGGGGAAACAAGCAACCTTGTACGAGGTAGTAGCTGAAGACACCGCTGAAGAGTTTGTCAGCTCTCGCCGCCGCCGCCATAGCGCCTACCGGTAGCCACCACACCGACCTCACACCGACCTCACGCCGAGATCCCACCGTGCTGACCGCCAACCTCATTCAAGCTCGTCTCCAAAAGGGGGAAGTGAGGCCGCGCTATCAGAAAGCGGCGGATGCGGACCAGCTCGCTCTGGCTGGCCAGTTGATCGAGATCTACCGGCGATTCCAGGGGCGCTCGCGCTTGGAAATCGACGGAGAGTTGGAGGCTCTGTTGGGGACGGGTACTTCTTTTCAGCTCCACCGCGCGCTGTCCAAGTTGCTGCGGGATCGCTGTGTTTTCGATACCGATTCCCCCGTGGACCCGGTGGAGCTACGCCGAGCACTCTTCGAGGCCGCCGCCGAAGCCTATGGTCAACCCGGGGTTCAGCGGGTCAAAGCGGCCGAGGTCAGGGGGCCGGAAGGAGCGCCTAGTTCGGTGCCTGGTCTCGACCGTGCGGTGTTGGTCCGCCGCCTGGCCGTCGATTTCGGCCTCAGCCCCGACCAGCTTGAAGCCGGCCTTTACGCCGACCTCAAGGGCGAGCAGACCTTGATCCGCTTCGAAGACTGCGAGGCGGGGTGGTTGCTGCGGCGCTACAACGTTGCCCTGGCGCAGGGAGTTCTACTGCGCGCCACGGGTATGACCTTGGAGATCCGCGGACAGACCGGGCGTCGGTACCGGGAACTCTTCCGCAAGATCAAGTTCTTCCAGCTGCTGACCCAGGTGAGCGGATCGGCCAAAGGTGGATATTCCATTCAGCTCGATGGGCCTCTTTCCCTCTTTCAAGCCAGTCAGAAGTACGGTCTTCAGATGGCCAGTTTCCTCCCCACTTTGTTGCACTTCGAAGGTTGGAAGTTGAAGGCACAGGTCCGCTGGGGGCCGCAACGGATCGAGCGGACGTTTCGCCTGCACACCGGCCAGCTGGAAACCGTCGGACGCCAGTTGGCGGGGCAGTGGCAGCCGGAGGAGATTCGAGCCTTCCCAGGCCGTTTTTCCGAGCTGGGTAGCGACTGGGAGATCTCCGAGGATGCCGAACTGATCGACCTGGCTGGCCAGGGTGTACTCGTTCCAGATTTTGTCTTTCGGCACCCTCCGAGCGGTCGAGTGGCGCATATGGAGGTACTCGGATTCTGGCGCAAGAGTGCGGTCGATTCCCGTATTCAGCTGTTACGCCGGCATGGCCCGCCCAACTTCATCTTGGCGTTGTCGAAGAAGCTGGCCGGCGGCCGGGAGGAGCTGGAAGAGTTGCCGGCGGAGGTCTACCTCTTCCGCAGCCTGCCCATCGCCAAGCAGATCCTCAAGCTGTTGGAACGAATAGCGCTGCCCGCTGCTTAGCCTTGCTCGACGACAAGCGATTGGTGGAGCGCCGCGACTTCGTCGCGAACTCTCTCGGCGACGGCGTGCCGGTCGAGGCCAGCGAGTTGCTCGGGCGGTATCGGCGCTCCGACCACTACTTGGATGGTGCCGGGGCGAACGGCGAAGCCGTGTCTGGGCAAGACCTTGGCGGCACCTTCGATAGCGATCGGTACGATGGCTACGGTGGCTTCGATGGCGGGAAGAAAGACCCCACTCTTGAAGGGCTGGACCGAACCGTTCCCCCGGGTTCCCTCGGGAAAAGAGACGATGCTGCGGCCGCCACGGATCAGAGTCGCCGCGGCTCGAACCTGCTCCAGGGCCCCTCTGCCGGCGCCGCGTTTGACGAAAATCATCCCCATGGACCGGGCGTACCAGGCGATGAACGGAACCTTGCGCAACTCGTCTTTGATGATGAAGTGGAGGTTCATCGGCAGGGTGCGAAAGAGCACCGGGATGGCGAAGAAGTAGGTCCCATTAGGATCGAGCACCTCGGCGCCGCGCGCCTCGATCCGTGCTCCGGCTCCCCACAGCAGGCCAGGAGCCCAGAACTGACGAGCCATAGCCAGCGGTCGCCGGGTGCCGCCGGTGAGCAGTCGAACGAGCAAGGCGGCGAGAATGAAGCCGACGGACCACACCGCGGTGTAAAGGCCCTGCGCGGTGTTGACCGCGAGCCAAGCTAATTTGCGCATGTCGGGGCGATTGTACTGTCACCAGGGTTCAGGGCGACCTTTGGAATCCCTTAGGCCGCCGGCTAGCCCTTTGGCGGTTGGGAAGGGGTTACGGCATCGCCACTCATGCGCCAGCGTGGGTCGTCAAGACGTCTCGGCTCACGGTTTGGGCGAGGGGCTCTGGGTGAGCGACGACGGTGGTGGCAACTGGACCCGGATCTTGGCCGGTGACTTCATGCGGGCGGTGGTCGTCGATCTCAGCGATCCAAATAGCCCCAGGCGGCGGTGTGCATCGGCGAGCGATCGGCGAGGTGTTCGGCGATGGCTTCGAGTCGGGCGATACTTCGCGGTGGACCTTGACGGTTCCTTAACACCCAGCTCCTTAGCACCCAGACCGCTAGGCAGGTTAAAGTCGGACCATGAGAACGACCCCATGGCTAGCGATGGCTTCGATTCTAGGATTCATGGCCGGCACGAGCCTCGGCTGCGCCCCCTCTCCCGAAACGGGTGAGGTGTCGGAAACAGGATTCATGGCCGGCACGAGCCTCGGCTGCGCCCCCTCCCCCGAAACGGGTGAGGTGTCGGAGCCAGAGGCTTCTCCCGAAACGGGTGAGGTGTCGGGGGAGGGGTTACCTTGGCGGCGGCTGCCCCCGCCGGAGGTGGCTTCTGAACGGGCGTTGACGGTGGGGTTCTTGATCGTGGACGGGGTCTATAACTCGGAGTTGATCGCCCCCTACGACATTTTTCAGCACACTCAGTTTCACACCGAACCGGCTCTCGAGGTCTTTACCGTCTCGCCGGACGGTCAACCGGTGGAGACCTTCGAGGGGTTGACCATCTCTAGTCATCACTCCTTCGAGTCGGCTCCGGCGATCGACATTCTGGTGGTGCCCAGCGCCAAAGGCAGTCTCGACGAAGACCTCAAGGACGAGCGGATGATCTCCTGGGTCGCTGAGGTGGGAGGCAAGGCCCGGTTTGTCGTCTCCCTGTGCGACGGTGCTTTCGTCTTGGCCCAGGCGGGTCTGCTCGATGGGTTGGCGGTGACCACCTTTCCGGGCGACCAGGATCAGTTTGCCGAGACCTTTCCCCATCTCGACCTGCGCCGCGGACCGAGCTTTGTCCATGACGGCCGAGCGATCACCTCGCAGGGCGGTGCCAAGAGTTACGATCCAGCCATGTACCTGGTGGATCACCTCTACGGCGAGAAAGTCGCCCGAGGTGTGGGCCGTGGCTTGATTATTGACTGGCCTCCCAAGGCGGTGCTGATGGAGGGACTGGTCATTTCCGAAGAGGGTGACAACGATGCGGTCGATTGAGTTCCTGAAGACGATCCGAACGGTTTATTCGCGGATGACCGAACCCCTGACTCCCGAGCAGTGGTTGGAGCTTCCCGCCGGCCGGTCCAACAACATTCTGTGGAATGTGGGCCATGTGGTGGTGAGCCAGCAGATGATGCACTATGCCCTTTCGGGCCTGCCCATGCACGTCGATCCGGCCCTCGTCGCCGCCTTTCGCAAGGGTAGCTCGCCAGCGGAGTGGAACGAGCCTCCCGAGGTCGAACAGATTCGTGGCCTCTTGACCGAGTTGCCGCGGCAGCTGGAGCAAGACCATGCGTCGGGTCTCTTCCGAGAGTACAGCCCGTACAAGACGGCGCTGGGAGTGACCCTGACCTCGATCGAGGAGGCTCTCGAGTTCAACAATTTTCACGAGGGGGTGCATCTCGGCATCACCATGGCGATTGCCAAGACGGTCGTGGGCGGCTAGCCCGATCCGCTGAGCTGGCAGGATGATTGAAACGAAGCCGGGTCAAGCCCGCGCCCAGACCCGGCTCTGCTAGCGACCTCTAACTCTGTGTTTGGTGCATGGCAAAGGCCGCGCCGTGCGGATCCAGGCACTGGACGATCCAGTCCCCGCCGGGAACCTCCATCGGCCCGTTGAGGATGGTGCCGCCCAGTTCTTGGACCCTCTCTGCCGCTCCCTTCACGTCCGCCACGCGCACGTAGTAGAGCCAGGATGGAGGGCCGGGCGCCTGGGCCGGCTTGTTGTAGATCCCGCCCATGGGCGCCCCGCCAAGGCCGTACATCTGGTAAAGACCGGCCTCGCCCATGTCCATCTCCTCGCCTTTCTTCCAGCCGCAGAGTTGGCAGTAGAAGTCGCAGGCCGCGGCGTAGTCGGTGGTGATCAACTCATGCCAGGAGAACCGTCCGATTGGGGTTGATTCGGGGGGCGCCTCCGCTTCGCTGGCGTGGGTGTAGAGGGCGAAGTGGGCTCCTTGCGGGTCGGTGAGGATGGCGAACCGGCCGATGTTGGGAATGTCCTGTGCTGGTACGGCGACCGCGGCGCCCAGCTCGAGCGCCCGCGCCACCGAAGCGTCGGTATCAGGGGTGGCGATGTAGCCCAGCCAATGGGAGGGAGTACCCGCTTCAGCCGCCTCGGCTGGCAGCTGCATGACGCCGCCCAGGCCAGCGCCGTCGTTGTTCCAGATGGTGTACTCGCCTTGATCGCTCTCCCAGGCTTGGGTTGTCCAGCCGAGGAGTTCGGAGTAGAAGGTTTTGGCTCCCGCCGGATCCTTGGTCATCAGGTCGAACCACACAAAACTGCCGGTTGGATTGGTACTAGACATCAGCATAGACCTCCTAGGTCTGGAGTGAGTGTGTGCGCCACAGTGGGCGCAATTCGACCCCCCGCCCAGGGGGATTATAGGCTGACTTGGCGAGCCTCTTTCTGAACTGGGTCTGACCGCTGGGTCTGACCGCGGTCGGACCCCGACTCACCGCGTCAGACTCCGGCCAGGTGCGGCTAGCCCTCGACGACGACTTCCGCGTGCTGGCTCTCGATCCACCCTTGCTGTCCATCGGGGAGCTCGATGCGCAACCAGTTCGTTCGCCGTTCGACCAGCCGGATTTCGGCACCCGTCTGGAGCTTGAAACGGACCACCGTTTTGGCATCGTTGCCCGAATGGGCGGTGATCTCTTGCGGCACCACCACCGCTACCCGCGCGGGGCGCGCCAGACGCAGCGCGAGGGAGGATCCCAGCGCCATGACCAGCACCAGGGCGACCATCGACAACCAGCGCAGGACCTCGGATTGACGGTGTAGCCGACGCAGGGCAAAGAAGAGCCACAGGCTCAAATTGGTCAGGACCAGCAGGTGAAGCAGTTCGGCTCGGCTTAGCCGGTAGTGCCAAAAGAAAAGGGTGCGTTGGAGCTGCGTGGGGGAGGGCGGCGCTAGGTCGTTGCGGGTGCTCTTGCGGGCGAAAGCGAGGTTGGCGGCGATCTCCTGGTCGCGAGGGCGCAGAGCGGCCGCGCGGCGATAGGCGGCGATGGCGTGGCCCAGTTGTCCGTTGCGCAGGTACCCGTTGCCGAGGTTGTAGAACACTCGCCCATCGCCGGCTCCGGTGGCGAGTACCTGGTTGTAGAACTCAATGGCCTGGGGGTAGTGCGTTGCCTCGTAGGCCCGATTGGCGTTGACCAGGATCTCGGCCGGATCGTCACTTCGCGAGATCCCCCCCGAGGCCTCACCCGTTTCGGGGAGGGCCGTGGGACGGGCGTTTCCCGAGGTCTCACCCATTTCGGGGAGGGCCGTGGAGCTGGTGTCGGAAGAGGTGGAGGGTGAGGTCGAAACGCTGGGAACTTCCAAGGCGATCGGCTCCTCGCCGGGCTGTAGACCCTCTGGCTCGCCTTCCTTCATGGAGGCCGAGGCTTGGCTGCCGTGGATCGTAACCAGGCCCAGGAGGGCCAGCCAGGGCCATGGGGTGCTGGTTCGGCGAGTACGGGTTCGGCGACAACGCTTCACGCTGGCCTCCTGGCGTTGCTGGGTCGCCCCGTGAGTTGGCGGTCGAGTTGGTGAATCAGTTGACGAATGGGCTCGGCGAAGGCCGCGGGGTTGAGTTGGGCGGACGAGTAGCGGACCGCTTCGAGTTGGGAGAGGAGGCGGTGCGCCTCTTGCGCGAGCTCGTCGTCAACCCGGTGGCGGCGGAGGCGGTCTTCGATCTCTTGGGCGGTCAAGGCGGTTCCCTCGATGCCTAGCTTGTCTCCCACGTAGGTGCGCAGGGTGTCAGCGGCGAGGGCGCAAGCCCGCTCGGCGCTCTCGTCACCTTGGGGGTCGCGGTCAGAACTGGTGCTGCTCGTCGCGGTGACGGCCTCGATCCGCGCCATGGCCTTGCGCAGCGCGCCGCGCCTTCGTTTGAGTCCGCTGTCGCTGGCAAAGCGACGCTGGCGGCGGTCGAAGGCGATGAACAGGGCAAACAGGAGTGGGGGCAGACCGAGCCCGGTCAGCCAGCCGCCGTCCCGCCAGGTGGAGATTAGCTGCGCGGGCCGTTGCGCTCTCAGGGCGTCGAGGCCGCGATAGATCGGCAAGATGTCGTCGGCCAGGATGCGTACTGAGACTTTGCCGGTGGTGGGCGCGATGGACTCGGTGAGGCGCAGCTCTTCCTGACCCTCCGCCGCTGCCACGCTGAGTACCAGCGGGGCTGTCGATTGAGTCCGGTAGCTGCCCGCCGCCGGGTCGAAGTAGGTCAACGAGAGGGCGGGCACCTGGAGATCTCCGGCGATGAGTGGAACGAGATCCTTGACGTAACTCTTACGCCCGCTGACCCCGGAGTTCTCGCGGGTGATCGAGGTCGTCGGCTGGTTGTCGTAGATCTTGAAGCCGCTCAACTCTGGAATCGTGGGTTGACCGATCATCTGGGGGTTTCCACTGCCGGAGACGATGACCTTCAGGGTGGTCGATTCGCCCACTTTCAAGGTGGCCCGGCTGAGTTGGGCACGAATCTTGAATTTCCCAACCAGACCGGAGAAAGTGGCTGGCGCGGCCGGTAGGGGACGCACCGTGATCTCCAAGGGTTGGGTGCTGAAGACTTTGGCTTTGGTTTGCCGGTTACCGAGAAAGCTGCCGAAGGGGCGTCGCTGCCGCCGCCTCTCTTGGACCAGAAGTTTGGCGGCCAGCTGGGAGGCGGGCAGGGTGAGGGTGCCAACCTCCTGCGCGAAGATCGCTTTCTTGAACTCGGTGACCAGGAACTGGCGGCCTTGGTGGTTGGTCTTGAATTCGTTGACCTTGCCCAGATCCTCGACCAAGAAGCCGGGAAACTCCAGGCTCTGGATCTGCGGCTCCAGGATCTGCACTCTTCGATAGAGGCGCCAGGTGTAGATCACCTGCTGGCCGATGTAGGGAGTGGAATCCGAGACCCGCGCGGTGACGAAAATGTCGCGCTGGGCGGCCGGCTCGGCGCCGGCCTCGCGGATGCGGATCGTAAACGGCTTGCTGGAGTAGCTCTGGCCAGCGATTTCCACCCTGGCCGCGCCGATCTGGAAGGTACCGGCCTGCCGTGGAATGAGCCGGAAGTTGTAGCTGACGCTGATCGACGAGATGCCGTTGACGTACTGAAGCTGTCGGGAGTTGCCGGCGGAGGTGACCTGAAAGGCGTCGAGGTCGGGCAGTTGTGGCTGAGCCTCCTGGGAGCCTTGGACGATGACGGTGAGGAAGAGTTGGTCCTCGAGGGTGGCGTCGTTGCGATCGATGATCGCCTCGATGCCGGCCTTAGCTTGGCCATCGGCGGGTGCGGCCAGGCTGGCTGCCAGGGCGAAGACGAGTAGGCTGGCCAGCGCCCGGCCGGTGGGTCTCGGGAGTGTGGAAACTGTGTTTCTGGGCGCTCCACTGGACGTTCCACTGGGCGCTCCATGCGGGAAACTCACCAGTCTTTCGCCGGCCGGGTCGGCCGCCCTTTCTGGTCGCCGCGCCGCTTGAGGTCAGGGCGCCCTTCGTCGAGGGCGGCGAGGTAGCGCGCCGCCTCCTCGGGAGTCATTGTGCCAGGTTGCGGCTGGCCCTCGGCCGCGCCACCTTCCTGTCCCGCGGCCTCTTCTTCGGAGCCCTCGTCCTGGGAACCCTCCTGGGCTGACTGCGAGGCTTCGGTAGGTTGCGGATCTTGGCCGTCGGGCAGGCCGTCGCCGTCGCTGTCGGGATTGTTCGGGTCGGTCTCGCCCTCGTCGACTTGGCCGTTCTGGTCGGCATCTTCTTGGCCGTCCGCGAGGCCGTCGCCATCGGTGTCCGGGTTGGCGGGGTCGGTGGGGTTGGCGCCGCCGCGCTCGGTTTGATCGGGCAGGCCGTCTTGATCTTGGTCGGCTTGTTGCTGGCCGGATTGATCCCCGGACTGGGAGTCCTGCTGCGAGTTGTCCCCGCCTTGCTGGGGATCGCCGCCTTCTTGCCCCTCTTGGCCCTGTTCGCCCTGCTCGCCGCCCTGCTGTTGCTGCTGTTCCTCTTGCCGTTTCTTGGCCTCTTCCAGCCGCCGACGAATTTCGTCGCGGGTGAATTCGAGGTTGAACTTGGCGTCGGTGTCTTCCGGGTTGAGTTCGAGGGCTCGTCGATAGCGGGCGACCGCCTCTTCGAGTTGTCCCTGACGAAAGGCGACGTTACCGAGGTTGTAGAAGGCTTGCGCCGCCAGTTCGGGGTCGGCGGCGAGGGTGGCGGCGGCAAAGGCGGCTTGCGCCTCGTCGTAGGCGCGCATCTTGTAGTGGGCGCTGCCCAGGTTCATCAGCACGGCCGGGTCTTCGGGATGCTCGACTTGGGCGTCGACGAAGCCTTGCAGGGCCTTGTCGAAGCGCCCGGCTTGGTAGGCCGCGGCGGGATTGTCGAAGTCCTCGGCCTGGGTGCTGGACGGGGTGTTGGGCGGGGCGGGAGCCTCGTCCGGGTTCAGCGGTGAAGCGGGCTGAGGAGGAGTGCGCTGTGCGCCCGGCTGCCCTGCTGGACCTTGTTGGGCCGCTAGTGCGGCACAAATCAATAGGCCACAGCCGGCGATCGCGAAGGGGTAGCGGTGGTTAGCCATCGGTGGGCCTCCTCAAACGGTGCCGCTCAGAGAGCAGTGGTTCCAACATCAAGGTGAAAAGGGCGATGGCGAGCAGCCATTGGAAGCGCTCTTCCCAACGTCGTTGCCGCTTCGAACTCAGCTCGCGGTCTTCGAGTGTCGCCTTGATGCCCTGCGAGTAGATTTTTTCGAGGTCGACGTCACCGGTGACCGAACGCACGTAGCGACCGCCGGTCTCAAGGGCGATTCTCTGTAGGGTCGGCTCGTCGAGGCGGCTCAGGATCAAGTTGCCCCGTCGATCGCGGCGCATGCCGCCGCCGGGAGCCGGGATGGGGGCCCCTTCGTCGCGACCGATGCCGATGGTGAAAATCCTCACTCCGGCTCTCTGGGCCTCGGCCGCGGCGGCCAGGGCTTGGCCGGAGTGGTCCTCGCCGTCGGTAATCAGGATGATGGCGCGCGAGGGCTGGGAGCCGCCATCGAAGGCGGCGAGCGAGGTGCGCAGGGCTCGGCCGAGGTCGGTGCCCTTGACCGGGATGAGGTCGGTGTCGATGGCCCCGAGGAAGAGTTCGGCGGCACCGTAATCGAGGGTGAGGGGGCATTCGACGAAGGCGGTACCGGCGAAGGCGACGAGGCCGATGCGGTCGCCCTCCATCAGACGAAGAAGATCGACGATCTCGCGCTTAGCCCGTTCCAGTCGGCTCAACCTACCGCCCGATTCGGCATCTTCGACCAGCATGCTGTCGGAGACGTCGATGGCCACCACCACATCGACTCCCCTCCTCTTGACCTCTTCCCAAGTGAATCCCCAGCGCGGCTTGACCAACGCCAACAGGCAGGCGGCGAGGCCGATCAAGACCAAAGCCGCTTTGAGGTACTGGCGGGGCCGGGAAATGCCAGAGGTCAACCGTTCGAGCATGCCGGCGGCGGCGAAGCGTTCCAGCAGCCGGGTCTTGGTGCGAAAGACGAAGATGTAGAAGATCAACAAGGCAGGGACCAGCCACAAAGACCACAAGAGGCGACTTTCGCCTAGTTGGACCTCGACACACCCGCCTAGCGATAGAGCGGCGGCGGCTAGCGCCGGCAATCGCGCGGAAAATCGGACGGGGAACTGGCGGCGCTCTCGGTAACTCATGGCAGCTTCCTCAATCGGGTGCCCAGGAGGCCCACCTCGAGGAGGAGGAGGAGGATCGCCGGGATGACCAGCGCCGAGAAACGCTCGTTGTACTCCATGTAGGACTCCATGGTGATTTCGGTCTTCTCCAGTTCGTCGATCTTGGTGTAGACCTCGCTCAGCGCTTCGCGATCCTCGGCCCGGAAGTAGGCGCCGCCGGTGGTGGAGGCTATTTTCTGGAGGGTCGCCTCGTCGATCTCCACATCCTCGTAGATCACCTGCTTGCCCAGCAGGGTCTCGACGATGAACGGCGCTTTGCCCCGGGTGCCGGCACCGACGGTGTAGACCTTAATGCCGAAGGTCTTGGCAATCTCGGCCGCTTTCTGAGGCGACAGGGATCCGGCGTTGTTGCGGCCGTCGGTGAGGAGGATGATCACCTTGGATTTGGCGGTCGAATCCTTGAGCCGTTTGACCGCCGTGCCCAAGGCCGAACCGATGGCGGTGGCGTCGCCGGCCATGCCGATCTCTAGCCGTTCGAGGAAGGTGGCGACGATGCCGTGGTCGAGGGTCAGCGGGCACTGGGTGAAGGCTTCGGCGCCGAAGACGACAAGGCCGATCTGATCGCTGTCGCGCTGCTGGACGAACTCGTCAACCACGCCGAGCACCACTTCGAGCCGGTTGCGGCGCTGGTTGATCGCCCGTTCGGATTCGAGGTCGAGGGCCCGCATGCTGCCCGAGGTGTCGATCGCCAGGACGATGTCGACCCCTTCGGTGGAGGTCTTGGTCAGCTTGAGTCCGGTTTGCGGGCGCGCCATGGCCAGGACGAGCAAGGCCAAGGTGATGAGCCGGAGTGCGAGCACCAGCCGGCGCAGTCGTACCGTCCACGAGGGCTTGAGGCGGTCGAGTTGCTTCAAGGTGGAGAAGCGCACGGCGGCGATCCCGCGGCGTTGGCGTAGCAGGGGGAGTAGGAAGAACCAACCGGCGGCCCAGGCCAGCAACAGCGGTACCAGGGCGTAGAGGATCCAGCGGTCAGCGAAGAAGATGGTGCTGTCGTTCACGCTGCCGGTGCTGTCGTTCACGCTGCCTCCTCGCCGATCTCCGACCGGCTGCTCTCCTCAGTCACCGTGTCTTCAGTCACCGTGTCTTCAGTCACCGCGTCTTCACGGGGCGCTGTCGCCTCGACGAAGCCGAGGGCGAGTTCGTAGGTTGCTTCGATCTCTGCCTCCGAGGGCTCGAAGGCGGCGAATTTGACCCGGTCGGTGGCGCTGAGGAAGCGATCCAACTGGGTCGCCGGCTCTCGGTCTAGACCGGGCAAGCTCGCCAGGTGGGGCACGATCTCTTGCCGGGTCAAATCAGTGGCGTTGAGGCCGAAGCGGCCCTCGACATAGC
>QIHU01000610.1 GCA_003231035.1 Acidobacteriota bacterium | reverse complement strand
GCCATGATGTCGGCTGAACACGTGGTCGAGCTGATCGCGGGGCGCAAACGGCCAGAAGATGTTCCGATGGACCTGGAGGCACCCAACACCTTCAAGGTTACTCAGGGACACGGCTAGTCCCCCAGTTGGAGGCGGCAGCCGCGCCGCCTCCAACTACTTGGCCCAACTAACGACTGGCACTCCGCTGCCGCACTCCGTTTCCAGGCTGCGCCCTTTGCTTCGTCCTTCACGCGACCGATATCATGGACCGTATGAGAACGATAACGATAACGGTATCGGTAGCGAGCGACGACTACGAGGCGTTCCGAAGCGCGGCCCAACGGCAGCATCGACCCATCGCCCTCCTCATTCGAGAAGCGATGGCCGCCTACCGGGCGGCGAAGTTTGGCCGGCGCGAATCGTTTGCCGAGCTGCCGACGTTTCCCGGTGTTCGCTTGATCGAAGGGGCCGATCGAGACGAGATTCATTCTGAGATTTCCGCCTCTTCACCGACCTAGAGCTGATCGACCCTCTGGCCTAGTCCGAACTACCGCAACCACGCATCGCGGATCGTCTGGCGCATGCCGGGGGTGGCGAGTTGGAAGTTGCGCCCAGCCGGGCGAGGTCCGGGGAACCACTTCCACAGGAAGACGCCGACCACTCGGGGTTCCTTCTCCACTGCCTCCAAGGCGGCGGTTAGGCAGGCGCGCTGGAAGGTTTCGGCCTCGGGACCGTCCGTGTGGTACTCCCATGGCCGCGCGGCGGCGGTGAACGAGCGGTTGTAGCCCAGTTCGGTGAAGATGATGGGGCGGTCATGGAGGGCTGAGAAGGCGCTGAGCCGGCGAAGCTCAGCAGCGCTGGGGTTTTCCGCCTCGGTCACCGGAAAGTAGGCCTGAATACCGATGTTGTCGAGCGCATCCCAGAAGCCGACCCGCTGATAGTCGCTCCAGTTGGCGGCGTAGGTCAGCGGCGCTTTGGTCTGTTTGCGAACCTCGGCGATCAGGGCTCGCCACTCTGTGTCGAAACCGAGCATGCGATCCAGCTCGGTCCCCACCACAAACCCATCCGCCTCGCGCGCCACGCCCGCGAGCTGGACGATCCAGCTACGGTAGCTCTCCCAAAAGCGCTTCCAGGAGGCGTCGTCCTTGAACTCGATCTCACCGCGCCAGCTGAACGGCGACCCCCAGTAAGCGAGGTGCGGCTTAATGAGAATCTTCAAACCGAGCGCATGCGCCTCGCGAATCGGTCGCAAAACATGCTCCGGCGTACGATTGGGGCCGAAAGACCAAAAACGGACGGTGCCATCCGCCGCGATGGCGGCGTAGGGATGAATCGCCACCCAGTTGCCACCCAGTTGCTGGATCTCGGTCAAGGTCGGCACCATCATGTCGCTCGCCCACTCCTGGCCAGCGCGATGGGTCGAGATGGTCACTCCGCGCATGGTTGTGGCCTCGGCGGTGGTGGCCCTCGCGGGCGAATCCGCGTTCGCCACCGAAGGCACACCTTCCTTCTCGATCGCTGGGCGACCGGCGATCAGCAAGGTGAGGGTCAGAGCTACCAGAACAAAGCGACGCATCTTTGAGGAGTATACGCGCCACCACCGCGCGAGGTTTAGCTAGGGCACGATCCAACCACTGACCGCCTCGATTCCGCCCGCGCTTTGGGGCGAAAGTTTGACGATGTAGCAACCCTTCGAAGCGAAGCGCTGTCCCGGCCCTAGACTCAGGTGCGGAAAGACACCAGGGTTGAGCGCGTTTTCCGCCTCGTGCTCGACGCTCTCGACGAACAGGTCGCGGGAGAAGTTCTCCAGCATGTGCAGGAGGGCGTGGTCGGTGATCGACAGAGCAAAGTAGGCGTTCAGTTGCACGCGCGGGTGGGTCGGTTCGATGCGGCGAGAACGCAGCCAGGCGCGGACTCGGTACCGGCGCGGGATCTCGCGGCCGGGCAAGGCAAAGGGATAGGTGAGAAAGACCTTACTGCTCAGTTCCGGCGGCAACCCTCGTGGCACCTCTCCCAAGAGGGCGAACGAGAGGTAGATCCGCCGCGGGCCAGCGGAGGACTGAGGCAGCAAGGAGAGGGCTTCGAACTCCGACTCCCCCAGCCAGAGGACCAGGTCGGTCGGCTTCACCTCGGCGATGAGGTCTCGCCAGAAAGCGGCATCGAGCTCTCCTTCGACCTTGCGTTCGACCAGCTCGGTCGCGCCGCCCTGCAAGGCGGCGCGCAGCACGCCCGCCGGTCGAGAGGACGCTTCGCTGTCGCGGTAGACCTGGAGCAGGCGGAGGGTGCGGTTGGTTTGTAAGTAGTGGGCCAGCGCTTCGGCCTCGCCGGAAAGCCCCTTGGAGAGGTACAGCGAATAGTCACCAGGCGGCGAGGTCACGACGGGGAGATCGGTGTTGGGAAAGAGGCAAGGCAGCTCGCGTCGTTCGCAGAACCGGTGGATCTCTCCCCAGTCGCCGACCCCAAGGCCGGCGAGAAGCGCGAAGACCGGGCGCTGGCGGTAGAGGGTATCGAGCTGCTCACTCCAGCTGTCGGAGGGTCCTTCGAGTTGCCATATCTCGAGTTTCCACTCACGGTAGCCGCGCAGGAAGTCGTCGCGGTGCCACGGCGAGTGGTTTGGATGGGCGAGCTGGCCGCGGGTGTCGTTGTTCTTGCGGCGCAGATAGCCATCGAGGACCGCCCGCAAGGCACCCAACTCAGCGGGGTCGACCCCGGGAGTCACCACGGTAGCGAAGTGGATGGCGCCCTCGTCCACCCCTGGGTCCGGTTCGGCGCCCAAAGTCTTGAGGTAGGCCACGAGGTGGGCCATCTCCTCGTCGCTGAGACGGTAGCGAGGCATCAGCGGGTCCAGTTCGCGCCCCGTCGGATCCCGCCCCTGGCGCAGCGCCACGGCCAGCGACGCATCACCGTAGGCTGGACGAACGCGGGGGTCGCGCACTCGCGCCCTAAAACTGGGAGGCTGAACTTCCTGGTAGAACTCGCGGAACAACTCGGCACGATCCAACAGCCGATCCGCGAAGAGTCGCGGTGCGGTCACCGGTGGGACGTAGACCCCGCCTTCGCTGGAACCAAAGCCGCTTCGCCGGTGGCAGGAAGCACAGTGAAACTGGGAACCGCGCACCTCGACGTCTCCTTGGATCGTGGCGCGCACCACTTCGCCCGACGGCAAGATCCCCTGGCGGTAGATGCGTTGGCCGATTTCTGGATCGGCCGGGGGCTGCCCAGCGACGGCGCTCAGAGAGACGGCACCCAAGGCCAGTAGGTGGAGGGTCAGACCCGCAACCCAGCGGCCAACCCAGCGCCGCGAGGGACGCCCGCGCACTCCGTTCACTCGGCCTGGTGTTCCTGGTGTTCCTGCTCGGCCACCAGTTGCGCCGAGCTTAGAAGACCGGAAAGGCGCAGCCACGGCTCGCCGGACGAGCGCCGCAAGTAGGTCCGCGGCTGGTGCTGCATCTTGTTGACCCAGAAGGCGTCGAATGCTTTCTGCACGGTTTGGATGTCGTCCAGCTCACCGGTAAGGAAGAACCAACCAGGACCGGCTCCGTAGCGCGAGGCGTAGTCTTGTAGCCGCTCAGGGGTGTCGTGGTGCGGATCGATGGTGATGGAGATCATCCGCACTCGATCCCCCGCCAGCTCCTGCCGCGCCGCCGCGAAGGTGGCGCTCATCGCCGGGCATATGGTGGTGCAGGTCGTAAAGATGAACTGAAGGAGGACCGGTTCGTCGACCTCCAGCAGTTTGCGCAGAGATACCGTGGCGCCGGTTCGATCGACCAGGGTGACGTCGGGGACCCGGTACGAGGTCCGCACTCGTGAGTAGTGCTCCCCGCTCCCCATGGGGTGTTGTTGTTGGTGGTGGTGGTGCTGGTGCTGGCTGGGGACGGCGGCCAGGAAAGCCAGGGTGCATAGGAGCAGGGCGCCCGCCCGCACTGGAGCACCGAGGCGCCTCCATCGCCCCGGCTGGCTAGTGAATCGAGTAAATAGCCACATCGTGGTGCATCGGGTCGAACTGATAGAAGCGCAGGCGGCGCGAGGCTTCGAAGTTGAACTGAACCTCAAAACGGTGCGTGCCGGGCCCCTGATCGGCGCTCGCGGCCGGCGGCACGCAGAGCAAACCGTTCAAGCCGCCCCCGGCGGGCAACCACCAGTAGGCCCGACCGAAGGTGAACCAACAGCCGGAACCGGCCACCTTGACCGACGATTTGAACTGGTTCTCCCAGCTGCGGACGCCGCCGAAGTCAGCGATCGTGTAGGAGTGCGGAAAGGTGTCGGCGTTGTAGGCCGTGACGTGGAGGATGGGGGGGCCCGGTGGCCGTCGCGGCCGCTGCGGTGCCTCCTGGGTGAGAGGCGCACCGGGCGGCACCTCAGCGACAAGTTCCTCAAGCTCCTCCTCCCACAAGGGCGACGCGGCCTCGAACAGATCGAACTCCTTCCGCCACTCGTTGTAACGACTCTCCCACTCCGGCCACCGCACCCAGCCGCCCTGGGTGAGTTGACCGTAAATGGTGTTGTTGACGTAGAGGATGGTGATGTCGGACCCTTTCTCCGGCTCCAACCCCTGGAGGCACCGGCCCCGGCTATCGTGTTGTAGACAAGGATCGACGCAGTTGCCGCCTCCATCGCGTTTGAAACAGGGCAACACAGTGCGGTCTTGCCAAGCGAGAAAGGCCGGTCGTACTTCCCCCTCGATGATCTGTTTGGCCCGGTTGTACGCCCCGCGCTCGGCTTCGGCCATCGCCTGGCGTAGGTTCAACCACATCCGTTTGGCTGGCGAGAAGTCGCCGATCCTACCAATGGCATACAGCTTGTTCTGCTCGCACTGGGTAGGATTGCCCTCCTCGTCGAAGCGCTTCTGCCCAGGCGCGCACTGGACCGAGTGGCAGTTGGGAAGATCAGGGATGTTGCAAGTGTTGGTGGCGCCGGGACCGCTGTACGGTGCCGGTTCGAGCCGCGGATTGTTGGGGTTGCAGAAGACCGCTTGCTCCAGTTGCGGCAGGGTGCAGCCGGCGTAAGACTTGGGGCAGATGCCATCGCCATTCTGGAGCGCCTTGAGCCCTATCTTCTTGGTTGCGTTCTCCATCACCTGGATGCGCGGCGGATGAAATCGCCAGCCCCAGGTATAGACCAGGTTCAGGTACTTCGGGTAGGTCATCTTGATCTTGAAGACCGTCCTGGTGCCATCCTCCATGTTAAAGAAGCTCTGATCCATACCGATGTTGGGCGGCTTCTTGGGATTCTTGAAGGGTTGCGCCGGGTCGTCCGGATTGGGCAGGTAATCGGTGTAGGTGACGAAAGGTGAGAAGTCGTCGTGGCCACGATTGAGCACGTCGACGGTGTAGGTGACGGTCCAGGGCACGTTCACAAGGATGTTGCCATCGGCGTCCATCGGCATGATGGAAGAGGGATCGATGAAGGCCGTATCCGATTCGATGTGCTGGTCGTACCAAATTTGGTGAACGTCAACATTGCCTCCCACCAGCTTGCCTTCTTGGTCATGGATGGGCACCACCCGCTTCACCTTTTGCGGACCGGTGTAGTGCAAGAGGGGAAAGCCGCTGTAGGCGCGATAGGGCACCGGCTCGCCCTCGATAATGTCGAGGGCAGCGCGCAGGTCTTGCCGCAGGGCCTTCTTCTTGAAGGAGAGCTCGCCCTCGTCGTAGTCGGTCCAATCGCCACCCCGCGCCCGGTCCTTGGTTTCGGTGAGTTCGATCACTTGCGCGATCTGCCCTTCGAGGATCGAGTTGAAGATCGATCCGAGATCGTCGATGGGCGATCGCGGATCGATCTCGTTGACCACCGGGTCTCCGTCGTGGAGGTTATACGGGATCTTGGGCGTCGAGGGCAGGGTGTTGGGCATCGCGTTGCCCTGACCGTCGAAGGCGTCGGTGTAGACGTTGGGGAGAAGGTTGGTGCCCGGAAAGGTCCGGTAATCGAAAGGATTACTGGGTGGTGTCTTTCCTTCGCCGGTGTTGACCCGGGTCAGATAGCCATCCGCTTCCCGAATGGTGCACTGTCGCGAAGTCTGCGGCCGCGGTTGCGGGTAAGGGTGGCAGACGTACGGCGGAGCACCGCGAAAGGTCGATCCGGGGCAGATGCAGTCCGCTTGTCCGGGCGGACAGGCGCACGGACAGGTGATCGGTACCGTACCCGGAGCACACGGTGGTTCATAGCAGTAGGGTTTCTCAACGGTGTACTCACAGGGCAGGTCGGTGCAGATCTGGGTCGGATCGAACGAAAGGTTGCACTCCGCGGCCGTTTGAGCGAAGGATGGCGCGGCCAAAGTCAGGCCCAAGAGCAATAGGGCCGTCCCAACGAGGTGAAAAGCAATTTTCATGGTGGCTGTCCTATGGCAGTCGGAGTGGGCAGGTTCGAAGCGCCAGGTCGGAAACGAACATTCGTCACGATCTCCAGGTATCGGGATGGGGACCCCGCCGTTTGGCGGCCCCCGTCGAGAGCCCGGCCACGGGCGGCTGCCGCGGTCGAACCCAGGACAAGCGGCGGGCAATCCACTCCGGATTGGCCTTGGCCGGGCAGGCCCCCCACAGACCGATGGATTCGTTGCCGTAGCGCGCCAGCCCCACCGAACAGTCTTTGGCAGGCTCCACACCGTGTTCGTGCGGGCCGTTTTGAGCAAACAGCTTGCGGCGCAGCAACTCGACATCCGCGCTCGCGCCGGTCAAGAAGAGCCAGCCGGGGCGGGCACCCTGACGGCGCGCGAAGGCGTGCAGTGCCGCGGGCGTATCGCGGAGAGGATCGACCGAGAGCGAGTAGATAAAAACGGTGCGGCCCAAATGGTCTCCGAGAAAAGACTGCACCTTCGAGAGGTTGTCGCACACCGGATAGTGGTTGTCCGCGCCCACCGACATGCAGTGAATCAGAACCGTTTTGCCGCCCTGCAACAGATCGTCGTAGAACAGGACCCGCTGGTTGGTGTGGGTGGTCAAGACGACATTAGGAAAGTAGTCGGAATGGATTCCGCGCGAGCGCGCCGGTCGTGCGCACTCCGCCGCCGCTAGCGGCCTTGCCGCCAACGAGGCGGAAACCGCGGCGGCGCCGGCCACCAGTAGGTCTCTTCTGCTCTGGCTCATGCCTCTCTCCTTGAGTTCTCTCTATCTAGATGGAGTTGCGGTCCTAGCTCTTCGCGGCCGGTCATTCTCCGTCTTGCTGCGTCGGGTTGCGCGGCCTTTCCTCCAGATGATCCTTGGACGGCGGCCGGTCGTCGGGGAAGGGTGGGGCGTATTTCTCTTGCCCGTAGACTTCGGAAGTCGTCCTCGACTCAAGAAAACCCTTGCCAGGCTCCACAATGTCCCAGCGGATCATCATCGCGTGATCCTCATGCACGACGTTGTGACAGTGCATGACGTGCTTGCCCAGAAAGTCACGCCAGCGCATGAAAACCTTGATCTCATCACCGGGCAACAAGTTGGCCACGTCGCGACGCTTGCCGCCCATGAAAACAGCCAGGGGACCGCGCTCCTTCGCCGGGAGTCCCAGGTATTCCTTGAGCGACGTGCGGGCAAAATTGCCGCAGCGGTTCTGCCCCGAGTCGCTGATGTTGCCGATCGTCTCGATGTGCTCGGCGCCAAACGGTTTACCGTTGACCTCGGTGATCAGGAACTCCGTAAAATGGCTATGGATCGGGTGGGACCAGTCGTTGCCGCCATTGCGGAAGGTCCAGATCTCGGCTGTGTCTTGCTCAATGCCGGCGTCGATCCGGTTGGGATCCATGACCTTTCCGTTGATCGTCCACAGGCCGCCGTCGTAGTCGAATACCCAGGTCCTTTTTTGCTTCACTTCCTTGAGGTCGACCTCGGGGAAGGGTCGAAAATAGGTAGGCACCCGACTGGCGTCCTCCGGCCTCTCGTCGGTGACCTCGAAACGCATGAGGAAGCCTTCGGGATCGCCGAAGTCGAGACAACGTCCCGAGGGGCCGGCACCGTTGACTTGCTCTAGCAGGTTGTGCAGAACCACGTGATCCCCCGCCTTGTACTGCGAGAAATCGATGATCACATCCACCCGCTGCGCGACGCCCAAGAATAGGCTCTCCGACCACACCGGCTCGGGCTGGAAGTTGCCGTCGCCGGTCATGATGAAGAAGTGCGGGAAGCTCTCCTTGCCGCCGCTGGTGGCGCGCATGAAGAGTTGATAGAAGCGCGACGGACCGGCGTTCAGGATGCGGAAGCGATACTTGCGCTGCGCCACCTTCAAGAAGGGGGTGATGACGCGGTTGACGGTCATGCGATCGCCCAACATGCCGTCGGTGTTGAAATTGTCGAACTGGACCAAAGCGGCCGGATCGACGCTCGGGTCGTAGCCGAATCGGATGTCTTGCAGGAAGAGCGGGATGTCGTACTCGGGGAAGCTCGGCAGTCGCCAACCGGTGTTCTCGTCACCGGTGTCTTCCTCATCGAAGAGGAAGTAGAAACCGCCCAAGCCGGCATAGACGTTGGCGGCGGTGAAGTCGAGACGGTGGTCGTGATACCACAGCGTGGTGAGCTTCTCGAGCGGATTGAAGCCGAGAGGGAAGTTGGCGTAGTGGTGGTCCCAGAACTCCCCTGAATCGATCCAGTCCTGGGGGTTGCCGTCCGACTCCGAAGCGGTGTGGGCGTTGTGCAGGTGGGTGGTGGTCGAGGGCAGCGCGAAGCGCACCTTGGCGTGGCCCGTGGTCGGTAGGTTGTTGAAGCGACGAACCAAGACCGGTTCGCCGTAGCGCGCCGCGTAGGTGGGACCGGGTGTCGACGGAGTGACGATCGGCCGACCGGTGCCAGGATCGCGCAACCGCGGCGACGAAAAACCCCACGACCAACTGCCCAGCGGCTGGTTGTTCTTGTGCACCGTATAGGGAGGATCGATGTGGTACGACCAGCGAAATTCCTGCTCGTGGATCTCATAGAGCTTGCGCGGATGAAACTCGTCGTAGCGTTGGTGGGCCTCGGGATCGGGCAACGGGTTGGGAGCCGCGGTTCGCCACCTGCCGCTCTTCAGGTCCCAGCCCTTCCATCCCGCTTTCTGGTCCCAGGTGTACATCGGCTCCATCACCGGTGGAATGAAGAGCGGGGTGACGAAGGGACGAGCCTCGGGACTCGGCGGCTGATCGTTGAGCTCCCGGGCCCGGTCGTCCGGCGGGCAGAGGAACTTCAGCAGCTCCTCTCTGAACTCGCGATTCCGCGCCAGTGCGCTCGATCCGGCGAAGAGGCTGGATCCTCCCGCGGCGATTCCGAGTTTGACGAAATCTCTTCTGCTTGGGCTCATCGTTTTCCTCCAGGTTGGAAATACCTGTGCCACGACACCTCAAACTCCGCCAATGCGCGCCGACCCACGGACTGACTCCCAGGAAGAGCAAGGTCCACCCAAGAGAGTGACCCGCCCAACGTTCCAATCCAGGAACGCTGACTCTCTGTCGAAGAGGGTGTGCCGCTGCTCGGACACGCTCTCCACCTATTGACTTAGCGCCAACAGGGCATTAGCTCTATTTGATAGAAATCACGGTAGCAGACCACCGACCTGCGCGTCAAGTGCGGTGGGGGCCAATGCCACCCGAGCGCCCGTCCCTCACTCGACGACGATCAGGGCTCCATCCTCACGCCGCTCCTCGACCCGACCGATGGCCACCGCCGCGTCGTCGCCAGCGCGGCGCAGCAAATCGATCAACTCGCCGCCGCGTCTTGCCTCAACAGCGAGGAGTAAGCCGCCCGAGGTCTGAGGGTCAAAGAGCAACTCAACTCTGGGATCGCCGTTCAACTGAGGCGCGATCAACATCCCTTTGCGGCAGTGCTCGTTCTGCGGATGGAAGGTGCTGCGCTCGCCGCGGGCAAGGAGTTCCAGGGCGCCAGGTAGGGCCGGCAACAGCGCCACTTCGATCGTCGCGCTGGCGTTGCTGGCGCGCAGCATCTCCGCCAAGTGACCCGCCAAGCCGTAACCGGTAATGTCCGTGGCGGCCACCGCCCCCGCCGCGCGAGCCGCCTCGGCGGCCTCGCCATTGCCGCGCAGCATCGAAGCAAACGCCGCTTGCAACCAGGGCCCGCGCACCTTCGCCTGCATGTCGGCATGGAGCAAGACACCGGTACCCAGCGCCTTGGTCAAGATCAACACCTGTCCGGCG
>QIHU01000448.1 GCA_003231035.1 Acidobacteriota bacterium | reverse complement strand
GTATTGGAATCGACCTCGACCTACGGATGAAGTGGGTCAACCGGCGGAGCGTGGTTGACGACATTCTGCCCTTGGGTGGCGACCGCTTCGGCCTCCTGGTGCGCAGTCACCACAAGGGGACCACTAGCTGGCGAATGGAGGTCGGCAACAGCAAGGGTCGAGTGGGAAGTTGCAAGATGCCGATCGTGATTCCGAGCCGGTGGGTTCACCTACGCGCAGACCGACAAGGGAGCCGCGTAGCCCTTCTACAGTTTAGCCGCTTCGACTCTTTGCAATCCAAAACTCCCATTGTCCCCCCACGCCTGTTCGTCTCTCCGCTCACTGGAGTACTTTCAACTGATTCCAGTTCACCTAAGCCCATCGAAGAGCGTAAGAAAACCAACCACCCCTGACCAGGAGGTAACAATGCAAAAACCAAGAATTCGAAGAAGCTACTACGCCCTTGGAGCACTTCTTGCTCTTCTCTTGGTGCTAGCCTGGGCCTTGCCCAGCAGCGCCCGGCCAGCCTGCAACACCTATAGCAACAGTGCGGTGGTTATTCAAGGTAGTACTGTCTATTGCGGCAGTGTCGGCGGGCACTGCACTGAATGCGTAAGCTTCGGTGGCGGTGGCGTTTCCACCTGCTGGTCCACTGGGTCCGTATTCATTTGCGAGGATGGGACTGGCGGCTACATCCTGTTCTAGCCGAGGAGACGAAGATACATGTTCCTCTGGCTCTTCCTATTCTTCCACCCCCCCACCCCCATCGTTCAATCCTGGTGGGTGGTGGCCCATGCCGAGGGTGCCATCGAGAGACTCTCGATAGCGCCGGAGCAATCTAGCCTCACCGCCAGGCCACCGCTGGCCATCTGGTATGGCGCTCCCGGCGCCGCGCCGCGGCGGCTTTCGCCGGCGGAGGCGGTGGCGCCGCCGAAGCACGTTGACGCGGGACGGTTACGGGTTGAGGTCCTCGGCTGGACTGAAGAGCTGGCCAAGGCCGGAGTCGAGTTGATCGCCGCTCCCTTGGCCATGTGGCGCGAAGCGCCGGAGGAGTTACTGCCCCGGTTCGCCATGGGGCGCACCGGCCGAACGAGCCTTCCTTGGCGGCCGGGGGAAGCGTGGCGGCTGCGGTTGGTGGGCGAAGGGGTCGGCAGCTGGTGGTTCGACCTGGCGCCGGGCCAAACGCTGGCCAAGATGGCGCTCTCCCCTTGTCGCGGAGTGCCGGTCGAGATCGTCGGTCCCGAGGGCAATCCGGTCGGCCAGGCCGAGGTTTCGGTAACCCAGCGCGGCGCGGATGCCGCCGACGGTGCGCGCCTGCTAGCCCGTTTCCGCACCGCCACCGGCTCGCTAGAGTTACCCAGCCTACCCGACGGGTACACCATGACCTTGACCGCCGGGGGCCTCGGTTGGCTGCCCCAGGGATTTACCGGCTACGCCCCCGATGTGCCTCGGCGCTGGGTGCTGGAGCGCGGGGCGAGCTTGACCGGCCAGTTCGTCAATCCCGAGGGCGAGGGCGTGGCCGAGGTGCGGGTGATCGTGGAAGGGTGGATCCAGGGTGTGGCTCTGCCCCTGCGCCGCAAGGTGCAAACCGATGAGAACGGCCGCTGGAACGTGGAGAACCTGCCGGTAGGGCCGTTATCGCTGGCGGCGGGCAAACCCGGTTTCGCTCCCTTGATCCGCCAGCTCACCTTGCCACCCACCGGGCTGGACCTCGGAGCGATCGCTCTGGTGACGGGGCTGGAGTTGTCGGTCCAGGTGCGCACTGCTGAGGGCGAGCCGATCGCTGGCGCCTCGGTGGCGCTGCGCGCCGTGCGCCCGCGTATCACTGACGCCCAGGGTTGGGCAACCCTGCCGGGGCTGGCGGCGGGGCGGCCGAACGAGCTCTTTGTCGAGGCACCGGGCTACCTGGCGAGGAAGGTTTGGGTGCGCCCACCGGTGCCGGAGAGGCTGGAGGTCGAGCTCTCGGCCGCTTTGATGGTCTTTGGGTTCTATCTTGACGAGCACGGCAACCCCCTGCCCGGGGCTACTTCCACCCTGAAGACGGGCACCCTTGTGCAGCGCGAGCCCCTTGCGAACGGAGGCGGCTTCGATCTGGCGTTGCGGCCTGGGCAACGCTACGAACTGGAGTTGGCCTCGGCCTCCTCCCCCGCGACCCAGCTGGCCATCGAAGCCGGCCAGCCCGGCGAGGAGCGCGACTTGGGCACAATTCTGGCCCAGAAAGGACGCTGGGTGAGCGGGCGACTGGTGCGCGCCGAAGACGGTGTGCCGGTCGCGGGGGCACGTATCTCCGCTCCCCGCTCGGGTAGCTTGCAACCGTTCACCGACCGGCTGCACGGCGAGCTGCTGACCTCAACGAGCGACGCCGAGGGGGTGTTCCGGCTGGCCGGCTTGGGCCTCTACAGCACCACGGTACGCATCGAGGCGCCCGGCAGAGCCCGTCGCGAGGTCGCGATTCCCGCCGACGCCAAGGGGTCGGATCTGGGCGAGATCGAGCTGGCGGGCGGGGTGGAAGTTCAACTCTTCGCCGCCGATGTGGACCGGGCGGGCGCCACGGCGCGATTGGATCTGGGCAACCGCTGGGCCGAAACCGAGATGCTGACCGCACCGGTGGTCGAGGGCTGGGCGGCCTTCCGCCACGTTCCGGCCGGGCGAGCCACCGCCTCGGTGGTGCGCGACCACGAGTTGATTTGCGACCGCGAGATCGAGGTGCCGTCGAGCGGCACTCTGGAGGTGGACTGCGAGGCCACCTCCAGCCGCGTCGCCGGCCTGGTGACGGTGGGCGGCGCTCCGCCGGGCGGCGGCACCCTGCTTTGGCTGCCGGCCACCCACGAACTGCCCGGCTTGGTGGTCCGCCACCGCACGCCGCTGGGCGCCGAGCGCTCGGAGGCTTTCGGCGCCGGCCGGCCGCAGGTGAATGTCGCCGTCCACCCCGGCGGTACCTTCTTCGCCGAGCGGCTACGGCCCGGCGCCTGGGAGGTGATTTTCGCCGCCGAGGAAGGATGGACCACCTCGGCGCTCCCCGTGGCGCTGCCCGCCACGCTGGCCGACGGCGCCGAGCACCGCATCGAGCTGCCCTTCCCCGGCCACGGTCTCGCCGGGCGAGTGGTGGACGCCGAGGGCAACGCGGTAGGCGCGGCGCGGGTTCGTGAGCTGCGATCGGGAGTGGTCGCCACCACCGACGAGACGGGTAGGTTCCAGCTCCTCGGACTAGCCCCTGGGGAGGTCTTCCTAAGAGCCTACTTCGAGGGCCAAACGAGCGCCGCCCTCGCGGTCGAGATCACCGCCGAGCAAGCTCCTCAAGCGGTGACCTTGGTCCTCGAAGAAAGGCCCGAAGATCGGCTGAATTTGCGCGTCCTCAACCGCGAGGGGCAAGCGGCGGCCGGAGCGCTGGTTTTCGTCGAGCTACCGGGGCGCGGGCTCAGGATCCTCACCGCCGCCCACGACGGCAGCGCCTCGATGACGATCGATCCGCCCTACCCCGCGCGGCTGCGAATCGCCGCGCTCACCGGCGACGACTGGATTCTCGGCCCCTGGACGCCCTGGAACCAGCTGCTCGCGGAACCAGCACTGCTCGCGGCGCGGCCGACCGGCGCGCTGCGCGTTCGCTCTGACGAGACCACCGGCCGCGTCACCGTGATCTCGGCCAGTGGCTGGAACCTCACCGCGCTGGCCCGCCGGGCGGGCATCCCGGTCACCGTCTCGCCAGGCCAGCCGCTCCTCCTCACCGGACTGCCGGCGGGCGCCTACACGCTGAGGGCGAACTCCCCGCCTCGCGCCTTCGCCGTCGAAGCGGACGGGTGGGCACAGGTCGAACTCGACTGAATCTCTGGATCGGCCGGCGCGAGTACGCACGGTGGCCTCATGCAGTAAACTCTGCGCCCCATGACTGAGAACAAGATCGATTCGCCTAGCCCCGCCGACGGGGACTCCACGCCCGAAGTACCCCGTCCCGCGCAACCGCTCGACCTCCTGGCCACGGAGCTACCCGCGGACGACGCGGGATCGAGCGCCCTGCGCCAGTTTCTCGGCCTCTTCGTGGTACCGCTCTTGGTGGTGGTTCTCTGCGTCGCCGTCTTCATCGGCTTCGGCTGGATCGCGTACGAGAAGAAGTCGACTTCGGACTACATCGACGACCTCCAATCTGGCTGGGGTCCGCGGCGGCGGCAGGCGGCCTACGAGCTTTCAAAAATCCTTACCTCCCGCCCGGATGCCCTGCGCAAGGAGCCGGGCGCGGCGGCGGAGGTGCGGCGACTGTTTACCGAGTCGGACGACTCGGACTTGCGCCAATACCTGGCCTTGGTCATGGGCCACATCGGCGATCCCGCGGCCATGCCGTTGCTGGTGGAAGCCCTCGACAGCGACAATTCTCAAACCCGGATCTACGCCGCCTGGGCTCTCGGTTCACTGGGCGACAAGAGCGCCGTGGAACCCCTGACCCAAGCGCTGCGTGACCCCGACGCCGGCATTCGAAAAACCGCTGCCTATGCCCTAGGTGCGCTCGAAGAGCCCGCCGCCATCGTCAAACTGGAACCCCTTCTCGCCGACGCGGTGGCGGACGTGCGCTTCAACGCCGCCGTCGCCTTGGCCCATCTAGGCAGCCCGAGCGGCGCCGAGGTGCTCGAACAAATGCTCGACCGCCGGCTCCTCGCCCAAATCCCAGAGATCACCGAAGGTCAGCAGGAAGAGGCGATGATCGAGGCCATCCCAGCCCTGGCCGCGGTGCGCGGCCCGAGCGCCCTGCCCATGCTCGCCAGGCTAGAGAAGGACGACCCCAGCCTCAAAGTCCGCCAAGCCGCCATCGAGGCGCGCAAAGCGCTGGCGTCCGTCGACGGCTAGCTCTTCGCGGCAAGGGGCTACTGCGCAGACGATCGTTCCGCGAGAAACGCACGCGTTAGCGAACCCTTGGCGCTAACACCCGAGAGCACCCCCCTGGCCCGCCGAACCGGGTCACGCAAGGCGGGCACTAGGCCGAGAACGCCGCCATAGTCCACGATCCGAACCTCTTCGCCCGGATCGATCCGGTACTTGCGCAACCGGTAGCGGAGTGCCGGTAGCGGAGTGCCAGGCACTCCGGGGAGCAGAGGGCCACAGCCAGCCACAACTGGAGCCAGAGCGAAGGTCAGAAGCAACGGCAGGGTCCGGCC
Source organism: Acidobacteriota bacterium (assembly GCA_003231035.1). Lineage (GTDB taxonomy): Bacteria > Acidobacteriota > Thermoanaerobaculia > Multivoradales > SZUA-115 > SZUA-115. The sequence goes on along the minus strand of QIHU01000448.1, from coordinate 4,300 downwards.
AAAAGTCCATCGACAAACGGCACGTAGTTTGGGCATCAAGGGGTAGTACACCCAGCTCAACCCCTGTGTTCCAGGGCCACCCCTGTGTTTCAGAACCACCGCGATCAAGCTGGCGTGTTGAGCAGCACTTGTGTTCCGCACGGGACAGTAGTGCTGCTAGTCTGCCCGAATCATGACCGCGGCCACGGACCCGATCGAAGCCGAAACCCACTCTTTCGCGAGCGCGGACGGCTATACGCTCAACGCTCAGCTTCTTCGCTCCGGCAGCTTAGACGCGCGACTCGTGGTGATCAACCCGGCGATGGGTGTGCCCAGCGGGTTCTATCGCCGCTTCGCCACCGCTCTTGCCCGTGCCGGCTTCACCGCCATGCTCTGGGACTACCGAGGAATCGGTCAGTTCAAGCCCAAGAGTCTCCAGGGGTTCCACGCGACTGTCGCCACCTGGGCCGAGGATCTATCCGCCGCCGCCAACTGGGCCTACGAAGAGCTGAAACCCGAGAAGCTCTTCATGGTCGGCCACTCGCTCGGCGGGCAACTGGCGGGGCTGATGGAGAATCCCGAGCGGGTCAACGGTATGGTCACGCTTTCAGCCCAAAGCGGCTACTGGCGCCTGCAAGGCGGAGCACAGAAACTCGCCGTGCTCCTGCACGGGTATCTCACCCTCCCGGTACTGGCGGCATTGTGGGGATACGCCCCATGGAAGCTCTTCCGGCTGGGCGAAGATCTTCCAATAGGCGTCTCCACGCAATGGGCCCGCTGGCTCCGCCACCCTGAGTACCTGATGAGCGACTCGTCGCTGCCTCTAGAACGCTACCGCTCGTTCACCGCCCCGATCCGCGCCTACAGTGTCGACGACGACAACTGGGGCACGGCAAAGAGTGTCGACGCCATGATGAGCGCCTACCCCAACGTCGAACGCCACCACCTGGTGCCGAGCGACTATGGACTCCAATCGATCGGCCACGTCGGGTTCTTCCGGGCCGGCTCGCAACAACTCTGGGACGAAGCGATCCGCTGGCTTGACGGGCAAGCCTCATGAATCGGCTTCAACTATCTCCCACAGAGCCCGCAGCGGCACAGCGAACAGCCCCTCGCCAAAACTGGCGCTGACCTCGCCATCGTACAGAACCACGCCGCCGGCGAAGCGCCGGCCCGCGGCGGCGCGCAGTTTGCGCAGCCCTCTAAAGTCTTTTGCGGTCACCGTCGCCGAGGCTTTGACTTCCACTCCTGCTAGAGCCTGCGAGCCGCGTTCGATCACGATGTCCACCTCGGCACCGTCCTTGTCCCGAAAATGAAAAAACGTTAGCGCCTGCTCATACCAACTCGCCTGCCGGCGAAGCTCCTGAAAAACGAAGGTCTCCAGCAGCTGTCCCAGTAGGGGCCGGTCGGCAACGAGTGCCTCCGCATCCACCCCCAAGAGTGCACAAGCGAGCCCAGTGTCGCCCAAGTGCAGTTTCGGCCTCTTCACTAGTCGAGAAAGCCGATTGCTGTGCCAGGGCGGTAGCCTTTCGACAAGGAAGACTCTTTCGAGCAAGGTCAAGTAGTCGCCTATCGTTGGTCTGCTGAGCTGGAACGGCGCGGCGAGTTTGCTGACGTTGAACAAGCGGGCCGTCTGCGAGGCCGCCAGCGAGAGAAGCCGCGGCAGAGCATCGAGCGCACGAATGCGAGCAAGCTCGCGAACGTCACGCTGTACGATCGCTTCGAGGTAGTCGCGGTACCAGGCCGCGCGCCGCCGCTCTCTCTTGCGCACCAGCGCCGCCGGATACCCCCCTGCGGCGATCCGCTCCGCCAACTGGTCAGCCAACCGCTCGCTGGTTCGCGTTTTGAACCCACCGCCGAACAAAGCGTCGAGGAATCCCGGCACCTGGCCTTGCAGCTCGCATTGCGCCAAGGGGTGAAGCCTCTCGATTGCCATGCGGCCGGCGAGAGAATCGGCCAAGCGAGGTAGAAGCAACACATTGGCGGAACCGGTCAGCAAGAAACGACCCGGAGTTCGCGCCCGATCCACTGCCGTCTTGAGCGCGGCGAAGAGCATGGGGACGCGCTGTACCTCGTCCAGCGTGACACGCTCGGGTAGATCGTCTACAAAGCCGCTCGGGTCGGCCGCGGCCGCGGCGCGGGCAACCTCGTCATCGAAGTTCAGATACTCGTATCCCAGTCGAGCCCCCACCTCCTGGACCAGGGTTGTCTTGCCGCACTGACGCGGCCCGTGAACCAAGACCACTGGCGAATCGGCCAGCGCCTCAACAAGGCGTGGCGCGGCATAGCGTGGGTAGAGACCAGCTTGAAGCATCGACCCATAGTAGAACCTAACCTCGGCCAACTGCAAGGTTAGAGTGCGGCCAACTGCAAAGTTAGAGCGCGGCCAACTGCAAAGTTAGAGCGCGGCCAACTGCAAGGTTAGAGTGCGGCCAACTGCAACGTTAGAGTGCGGCCAACTGCAAGGTTCTTACCGCGGATTCGAGGCACCGGCCAGTCAGTTGCGGCCGCGCCTCTGGCTCCCCCTCCTATTTCAGGGACAAGGTTCCGGTCTCGATCATCTTGCCGTCCTTCAGCCTAGCGTGGGTACCGGAGAACTTGCCAGCGATCATCTTGCCTTCGAAAGTGAAGGTGCCTCGGTTGTCGTCGGTCGTCACCTCACCCGAAAGGTCGCCATTCGCCAGGCTGCCGGTGGCCGTGCCGCTATACGTGTGGGGCTTGCCGCGGAACTTGAAGTGAAAGGAGACACCCCAGGTATCGTTCGTGATCGGCGTGAAGACGGCTTCGAGCAGCCCTTCGCTGTTGCCTTGGTCCCACTTGTAGGTACCGTTGAGAGTTCGGATGTCTTCCGTCTTCGCGCTGCTACCGAACGCCGGCAACAACAAGAGCGCCACCGCCAACGCGAGTCCTGCTTTCTTCATGCCCTCTCCTTACTGATTCGATCAGAAGTTTCTGTCCACCCCTCAATCATAGACCAAGAGAGATCACGGCCGCTGCCCCGCGTCACGGATCGACTCAGTGAGGGAGTTTGTGCATCACGGCGGCATAGGTGCGCGTACCGATCAAGGCGGCGACCAACGCCACGACAGCCCCGCCGGCACCATAGCCAATCAGGGCGTAGATCGGCCCTGGGCACGTCCCCGCCAGGCCCCAGCCGAGCCCAAACAGGGTGCCTCCGATCCAGTAGCGGTGGCGGGCGCCCGACTCCCATGGCTTGGGAACGAAGCGAATGGTTTCGCCGGTGAACGCACGCGGACCTATCGACTTGATCAGCCAAACCGCCAGGGCCGCCGTGGCCACGGCACTGCCGAGGACGCCGTACATGAAAAAGCTCTGAAAGCGAAACATCTCCTGGATCCGAAACCAGGACACCACTTCCGATTTGATCAGCACCACGCCAAAGAAGGTGCCAATCAAGAGATAGGCCGGCAACTCCCAAGCGGTGCGGGTTTGGGTGCTGGGCTCGGACGATAAACTGTTTGCGTGTGCCACTGGAACTAACCTCCGAGAATGAGGGGCAGCAAGAGGTGAGTGGCGAGCAGGCCCCCAGCGAAGAAGCCCAAAACCGCGACCAGCGAAGGGAGCTGCAAGTTCGCCAACCCCATGATGGCGTGCCCCGAGGTGCAGCCGCCCGCGTACCTGGCGCCGAAGCCCACCAGAAAACCGCCGACTACGAGAATTACAAACCCCGCCGGAGTCGCCACGGCGGCCAAGCTGTAGATCTCGGTCGGCACCAACCCGGAGTCACTGGCGAGACCGAGCGCCGCGAGGTCCGCCTTCGTCGCCTCGGAAATGGCCACCGGCTCGCCGGTGGCCAAAAGCGTTCCCGCCAGGAGGCCACCGAGAACGACGCCCACCACGAAGAGGAGATTCCACAAACCCGACTTGCGCCAGTCGTAGCGCAGAAAGGCACTGCTGCCCGGAACGGTGGCGGCGCAGATATGGCGCAGGCTGGAGGAAACGCCGAAGGACTTGCCTCCCACCACCAGAAGTAACACCACGGTCAAGCCGATGAGCGGTCCGGCCACGAACCAGGGCCAGGGTTGCGACAGGAATTCAATCACCGCGAGTCCTCCATTGCCTTGAGCCACTCCAGATCGCACCGAGTCAATTCGGTCGATCAAGCCTTCTCAACCTATGAGGCACACCGGCTCCAGGAAGTTCCCGAACCCGCGGTCATCAGAAACCCGGCACTGGCTCCGTCGCATTAGGTCTTCCACGAGAGGCTGCCAGCTCCGAGTGAACTCGGGGCTGGCAGCCCAAGTTCCTACGATCTACTCGGGATCATCCTCTTCGTCAATGCCGCCACCAGCACCGCCAC
>QIHU01000428.1 GCA_003231035.1 Acidobacteriota bacterium | reverse complement strand
GGAGTTGGCCAAGGAGCGGGCTCGGTTGGTGCTCGGACGCTATGGCGTGGTTTTTCGCCAACTGTTGGCGCGCGAGTTGCCGCCCTTCCAGTGGAGCCAGCTCTTTCGAGCCTTGCGCTTGATGGAGTTGTCGGGCGAGGTGCTCTCCGGCCACTTTTTCAGCGGCGTCCCAGGGCCGCAATTCGTCAGCCGCGCCGCCTTTCGCGCGCTGTCCGAAGGGTTGCCTGAAGAGGCGGTCTACTGGCTGAGTGCGTCGGATCCGGCTTCGCTGTGCGGGGTGGATCTCGATGAGCTGAAGGGGATCTTGCCGCATCGCCACGCCACTACTCACCTCGCCTTCGAGGGGCGAGACTTGAAGGTCGTGTCTCGTCGTAAGGGGCGCGAACTGGAGATTTCCGTGCCGCCCGAGTACCCGAGGTTGTCCGAATTACTCAGCTTTCTCAAGGTTCTGGTGAGTCGCGAAGTGAGTCCGCTCAAGGCGGTTCAGATCGAGAGGATCAACGGCGAACCTGCGGCTCACAGCCCTTACCTTGCCCTCCTCAAACGCGAGTTTGGAGGGACCGTGGACCCCAAAGGGGTGCGGATTTGGAAGCGATATTGACCGGCGGTTCGAACTTGAGCTTCCTTTTTCTCGGGGTGCCAGGCGTTTCGGGGGTTGTTGACCCATGGTCGCTGCCCGCTAAGGGTTCGAGTCCGTCTCTCCCGCGCAGTGGCCGGGCGGCTGCGGGCTGGATGTTTGCACTACGAGTCGGCTCGCTCCGGGCGGTCGCGTAACTCATATCACGCCCGCTTTCCTGCGCGAGCCGATCCGTGCCCTCCGCGGGTCCGTGCCCGCAGCCTTAGGCCACTGCGCGGGAGAGACGGACTCTTTGGTGGAGTGTTTTATTCGTCCTTGCGCCTCGCTTTGCTCGGCTCTCGGTATTCTGTCCGGGGTTGTTCACTGAGACCTCGCCGCTTCGCGTCTCGGGGCGGGCAAGGTCTTGAGCGGAGCGGGCGAGCCGCCAGGCGAGCCCGGCCGTTTAGGCCGGACGCCTTAGGGGTGAAAGACGAAAAATGACATTTTTTCGTCTGAGGGGACCTCGGCGAGAGGTCCCCAAAAGCAGAAGGGTGGGGGGAGGGGCCACCCGCTTGCGTAGAGGGCTCGCGAATGAGAGAGTCTTGACTTACAAGTCGCGGTGATCCAAGTCACGTCGTCACGGCCCCGGAGGTGGGGGCCTAGGGAGGGGCTTCCATGAGCGAGCGTTCGTTCGAATCGATTGTCGAGATGTTGCACTACCGGGTTGCGGAATCCGCCGATGCGGATGCGATGTATGGCTACCGCGACGGTGCTTGGTACACGATGAACTGGCGGGAGGTCGGCGAGCGGAGTCGGCGGATCGCCTGTGGTTTGTTAAGTCTCGGCATCGAGCACGGGGACCGGGTGGCGATCTTGTCGATGACCCGGCCGGAGTGGATTCTGGCGGACTACGGTGTTCTGGGAGCGGGCGGTGCGACCTCCACGATCTTTAGCTCCAATACACCGGCGGAGTGTGCCTTCATCCTGGTGGATTCGGGCTCTGTATTCTGCTTTGTGGAGGACGCCGAACAGGCGGCCAAGTTGGTGGAGCAGAAGGAGAATCTGCCGTTGGTCCGCAAAGTGATCTGGATCGATGGGCAGCCGCCGGCCGAGGACGACTGGATGCTCTCTCTCGCCGATCTGTACGCCGCCGGTGAGGATTGGGACAACGGCAATCCGGGCAAGTACGACGAGATCTCCGGCAGTGTCAAATCGACCGATCTGGCGACGTTGATTTACACCTCGGGTACCACCGGCCGGCCCAAGGGGGTGATGCTGACTCACTCCAACTGGGTCTACGAGGCCTGCGCGACTCACCAGATCGCCCTTTTGAAGTCGGACGACTTACAGTATCTTTTCTTGCCCTTGGCCCATTCGTTCGCCAAGGTCTTGCAGGTGACCTTCCTGCGCACCGCGACGCCGACGGCGGTCCATGGAGATATCGATGGGTTGATCGGCTATCTCGGTGAGATCCATCCCACGGTGATGGCGGCGGTGCCGCGGGTCTACGAGAAGGTCTACAACAAGGTCGTCTCCGGGGCCAAGGATGCGGGTGGCTTGAAGTACAAGATCTTCAAGTGGGCGGTCGAGGTCGGCAAGGAGGTCTCGGTGCTGCGCCAACAGGGAAAAGAGGCCAGCGGATTGCTCGCCCTGAAGCACAAGTTGGCCGACAAGTTGGTTTACTCGAAACTCAAGGCTCGCTTCGGCGGCCGTATTCGATTCTTCGTCTCGGGCGGTGCTCCGCTGTCGCGCGAGATCGCCGAGTTCTTCCACGCCGCGGATCTCCTGGTGCTCGAAGGTTACGGCTTGACCGAGACCGCCGCCGCCACCTTCATCAACCGTGTGGACCAATACAAGTTCGGCACCGTGGGGCCGGCCTTGCCGGGGACCGAGGTGAAGATCGCCGAGGCGGATGGTGAGATCTTGGTGCGTGGTGGCGGCGTCATGCAGGGCTACTACAACATGCCCGAGGAGACCGCCGAGACCCTGGTCGACGGCTGGCTCCTCACCGGCGACATCGGCGAGGTCGACAGCGATGGCTTCCTGCGCATCACCGACCGCAAGAAGGATCTGATCGTCACCGCCGGTGGCAAGAACGTGGCACCGCAGTATGTGGAGAACCTCCTCAAGGTGGCCTCGGAATGGGTTTCGCAGGTCGTAATGCTGGGCGATCGGCGCCCCTTCTGCATCGCCTTGATCACCATCGACGAAGAGACGGTGGGGCCGTGGGCTCAGCAGCAGGGAATCGAGTTCAAGGACTACGCCGACCTCTCCAGACGCCAGGAAGTGCACGACTTGGTGTGGGCCGACATGGCCAAGCTGAACAGCAAACTGGCGAGTTACGAGCAGGTCAAGAAGATCAAGCTTCTGCCCAACGACTTCTCGCAAGAAACGGGGGAGTTGACCCCGAAGATGAGTATCAAGCGCAAGGTGGTCGAGAAGAAGTACACTTCCTACGTCGAAGAGCTCTACGCCAGCAAGAAGCGGGTGGAGCTGTAGTTCACCGGCTCATCTAGACGATCAGATCCAGTAGCTTTCATGCAGTGGAAACAGGCTCCCCGGAGCCGCTTTGCCGAGCGGTATCACGAGTGGGCGATGCGCCGGGGCTTCCCGCTTCTGGTGCGCATCGCCCCAAAATTGCCCCGTTGGTTTCTCTTCTTGGGGGCTCGGGTCATCATTTCGTCGGTGATGATGGTCTACCGCACGCCGTTGCGGGCGATCGACGGTAACCTGGCGCGAGTACTCAAACTGCCGGCCTCGTCACGGCGGGTCAAGCGGGCGCGGCGGCGGATGATTTTCAACCTGGCCTACTACTGGGTGGACCTCTTTCGCTTCTGCCAGAAACCGTTCGAGGAGTTGCGCGAGCTAGTGGGCGAGGTGACCGGGATGGAGCATCTGGAGGCGGCGGTCGAGCGGGGCAAGGGGGTTTTGCTTTTGACCGCCCACCTGGGGAACTGGGAGTTGGGAGGCTTCTTGCTCAAGGGGATCGATCTACCGGTTTCGGTGGTCTACGTGCGCGACCAATCACCGGCGGCGGAGGAGTTCCGGGCCTTCTTGCGCGGTTTGATCGGCGTAGGGGAGATTCCCATCGACCCCACCTCGCGCTTCTCTAGTTTGCCGGTCCTCAGAGCCTTGCGCGAGGGGCGGGTGGTGGCCATGCAGGGCGATCGCGACTTCAACGACCAAGGGATCCAGTTCGACTTCTTCGGTGCCCCAGCTCCATTTCCCGTGGGGCCGATGACTCTGACGCGGATGACCGGCGCGACGCTAATCCCCGCTTTCGTCACCTACGGCGAGGATCATCGATTCGACATCACCTTCGGTGAGGCGATCGAGGTCGCCACCGACGGGACTCGGCAAGGGGATGCAATCGCGGCGACCGAGCGCTGGGTCAAGGTGGTGGAAACGGCGGTGGGCCGCTGGCCGGACCAGTGGTACACCTTTTACGATTTCTGGAACCCCGCCGAACACGACCGTGGGCCGACCCCGGATCCAGGTCGCGAAATTGGCGCGGTCGTCACCGAGACCGGAGAGGCGACCTGATGGGTGGCGTCGAAGCCGGCGAACATACAGGGCTGCGGGAGGGCAAGAGGTGGGCGGCGATCAAGCCGGTCTTGGTCTCGTTGGCCGGTCGTGAGAGACCGCTCGCTGCGCTCACCGCGCCGTTGGACGTGGGGGCCTTGGTCGGCGGAGAGGGGGCGTGGGAGGTGGAACTGGGCTTTGGCAAGGGGCGTTTCCTCTTGGCGCAGGCACTGGCGCGTCCCGAAGTTCGTTACTTGGGCGTTGAGCTGGCCGTGTACTACTACCGACTCTTGGCCCGACGTGCTTCGCGCCAGGGAGCGGACAATCTGCTGGTGGTTCGTGGTGATGCGCTCTATGTGCTGTCGGCGCTGCTCCCGGCGGGATTCGCCGATGCGGTCCACGTATACTTCCCCGACCCCTGGCCGAAGAGTCGCCATCACAAGCGGCGGTTGTTCGAACCGGAGACCATCGATTTGGTCTTAGGGCTGCTCAAACCGGGAGCGAGTCTGTGGTTCGCGACCGACTTCGTGGAGTATGGCGAGCTGGTGTGGGGCATCCTCGCCTCCTACCCGGGATTAGAACTGCGCCGTATCGAGGGGCCGTGGCCGGGAGGGCCGCGCACCAACTACGAGGCCAAGTTTGTTGCGGAAGGCCGGCCGATCCTCCGACTCGAGGCGCGCCGGAGCCCGGAAGCGGCGCTTCTCCATCCCGCCGGTCAGGCGGGGGTCCTGGTTGGCCCGCGCTCCTGGCAGCGGGGATAGACTGCCGCGGCGATGCTGGATCCACTCCACTACCTCCTTCCCTACTTCAAGAAGTACCGCCGAGCCCTTCTCTCGGGGGTGCTGGCGATCCTCGTCTCCTCGACGATCGGCCTGCTCTCGCCGCTGCTGGTCGGCTGGGCGGTGGATGCTCTGCGGCTGGAAGTGCGCATGGCGACGTTGCTGCGCTACGCCGCTCTGCTGGTTGGCGTGGCGGCCTTCCGCGGTGTATTCACCTTCCTGCAACGCAAGATCTTGGTCACCATGAGCCGCAACATCGAGCGCGACCTGCGCGACCGCTTCTACGCCAGCTTGCAGTCCCAAGCGCAGTCGTTCTTCCACCGCTCGCATACCGGCGACTTGATGGCCAAAGCGACCAATGACCTGGCGGCGGTGCGGGCGATGTGCGGGCCGGCGATCATGTACGGTTCGAATACAGTGATTACGGGACTGGGATCGCTGTTCTTCATGCTCAAGATCCACCCGCCGCTCACCTTTCTGGCCTTGGCCTCGATGCCCTTCGTGGCCCTGACCACCAAGGTCTTTGGCCAGCGAATTCACCATCTCTTCGGGCAGGTCCAAGAGACCTTCTCGCACCTCTCGACCCAGGTGCAAGAGAATATGGCCGGGGTGCGCGTGGTTCGCGCCTACGCCCGCGAGCGGGCTGAGGAGGAGAGGTTCGACCACCGAAACCAGGCCAACTTCGAACGCAATCGGCAACTCATCCGCTGGAACTCAGCCCTCAATCCGGCGCTGCAAGGGCTGGTGGGGTTGGGCTACGTGGCGGTCCTTTGGTACGGCGGTCTGCTGGTCACTCGTTCGGTGATGACGGTGGGTGATTTTGTTGCTTTCAACTTCTTCTTGACTCGAATGGTCTGGCCGATGATCGCCATCGGCTGGGTGATCAATCTGGTGCAGCGGGGGAGCGCTTCACTGCGGCGCATCCGCACAGTGATGGACGCTGAGCCGGAGATCGTGGATCTGGCGTCCGCCTCTAGCGTGGCACCGGTGGTCAACGGCCACATCGTTTTGAACAACCTGACCTTCGCCTACGACGACGGCGAGCCAGTCTTGACCGGGATCAACCTCGACCTGCCGGCCGGTTCGACCGTGGCGCTAGTGGGGCGTACCGGCAGCGGCAAGAGTACGCTGCTCTCGTTGATTCCCCGGTTGAACGATCCGCCGCCAGGGGAGTTGCTGATCGACGGGCTCGAGGTCAGAGAATGGCCTTTGGAGACCTTGCGCTCGTCGATCGGAATGGTGCCGCAAGAGACCTTCCTGTTCTCGGCCACGGTGCGTGAGAACATCGCATTTGGAGTCCCGGATGCCCACGACGAACAGATTCTCGAAGCGGCCCGCATCGCCGGCCTTGGAACCGACCTGGAGGGCTTTCCACAAGGGCTCGACACGCGGGTGGGGGAGCGAGGAATTACCCTGTCCGGTGGCCAGAAGCAACGCGTCTCGCTGGCGCGGGCAGTCTTGCGCCAACCGCGAATCTTGCTCCTGGATGACTGTCTGTCGGCGGTGGATACCGACACCGAAGAGCGAATTCTGAACGAGTTGGCGCGGGTCTTTCCTGGTCGCACGGTGGTGCTGGTTTCGCATCGAATCTCTACCGTGCAACGGGCGGATCGCATCGTGGTGCTCGATCAGGGCAGGATCGCCGAACACGGAACGCATGACGAACTGGTGGCACAGGGCGGCCTTTACGCCGACCTCGCCCGCCGCCAGCAGCTCGAAGCGGAGCTGGCGGCGGTATAAATCCGTTCCCACCTCCGAGTCTCGCCTGCTACACTGTGAAAATTGAAAGCGTTCAAATTTTCAGCCAAGGCAGAGGAGACCTAACTATGCGGGTGGTGATTGCGGGTGGATCGGGGTTTATTGGCAGAGCATTGACCACGCGGCTGGTGGCTGCCGGCCATGAGGCCGTTCTCCTCAGCCGAACTCCGCACCGAGTGACTGGATTGCCGGTGGGGGTTTGCGCCGTCGGTTGGGATGGCGTGACGGTGGAGAAGTGGGGAGATCTGGTCGCTGGCTCGGCGGTCGTCAACCTGGCCGGTGAGAGTATTGCTTCGGGCCGTTGGAGCGAACGGCGCAAACGACGGTTGCGGGAGAGCCGGCTGCGCTCGACCCAGACGCTCGTCGCGGCGATTGAGCGAGCCGATCCGGCGCCAACCGTCCTCGTGCAAGGCTCGGCGGTCGGTTTCTACGGGCCGGAAGAAGACCAAATCTTCACCGAGGCGTCGCCGGCAGGGAGCGGTTTTTTGGCAGAGCTGTGCGGTGACTGGGAGGCGGCGAGCTCTTCGGTGGAGGATTTGGGGGTACGCCGCGCGGTGATCCGCACCGGCGTCGTCCTCAGCCCGGAGGGAGGTGCGCTACCGCGCATCTTGCTTCCTTTTCGCCTCTTCGCGGGTGGACCCGTGGGCCATGGTCGGCAGTGGTTGCCCTGGATTCACCTCATCGACGAGGTCGAGGCGATCCGCTTTCTGATCGAGAAAAGCGAAGCGGCCGGCTTCTTCAACCTGACTTCTCCCAACCCCTTGACCAACCGGGAGTTCGCCAAGGTCGTCGGCAAGACCCTGAAGCGGCCCAGTTTCATGCCGGCCCCTGCCCTCGCCTTGCGCCTGCTGCTGGGAGAGATGGCTGACCTGGTGCTCGAAGGCCAACGGGCGCTGCCTCAACGTCTAGAGGAGCTGGGTTATCGCTTCCGATTTCCGACCGCCGAAACGGCCTTGCTCGATTTGTTGGAATGATGGCTGCGCCTCCACGGCGTGGCGTGTAGAGTCTCTCCAGTTTTACGCCCACCCAAGGAGGTCAGATGAGGGTCGAGGGGATTCGTCAAGGGGATATTCCGGGAGTTCAGCTGCGCTGTCGCCAGGAACTCGCGTGCTCGGTCGAAGCTGGTTGGCGTTGGCTCCGCGAGGTGCGCAACCTAGAACTGTGGCTCTGCGATGAGGCCCGACTCGGTGAGGAGGAGGGCGCGGAGTGGCTTCATCTGGTGAGCAGCGACGAGAAGCTAGGTGAGCTGCGCGAGAGCGCCGAGACGAAGGAGATCCAAACCCACCGTCGCTGGCATCTGTACTTCGAACGCCGCGATCAGAACTGGCGCGCCGCCACTGACCTCACCTTCGAGTTGGCGCCGAGCGAGGGTGGCTGCGAACTCTCGGTCTTGCAGCACGGATTCCAACGGCTGCCGTTGTCGGCTGGCCTGACCATCTGGGAGAACTACCGGCGGCGTTGGAAGGAGGCGTTGGAACGGTTGGCTGTCGAGGTGGCGCGGCCTTCCTAGCGCCTACAACAACCCGCGAATCGCCGCCTCGACCTCGTCGCGGATCTCAGGGTCGCTGTAGACCCGATATTGGTCGATCCGGGTCAGGTGGCGGATGAAGTGGCTGGCCTCTTCCATCGGTTCGAGCTTGCCGTCTGGGTGACGAACCAGGACGCGGCTTGCGGCCAGGCGATGAGGGTCTTTGGCCGAGTGCGAGATGAGTAGGTGGCTGGCTCCGAAACGCTCGGTGATTTGGGGTAGCAGAGTGGCGAAGTGGTGGGATTCCTCCGCCGTGAGGTGTTCGCGCGTTTGGTAGGCCACGGGGTAGTAACCGCGTGCCACCACCGCCTTGGCGTGGAGGCTGTCGCTGGCCCGCATGGCGGTCAGAACAGAAATGTCATCCAGTTTCATGAAGGCCACCGGGTCGCTGGGCCAGCGCTGGCCGCGTTCGCGGAGCCACTGCGAGAGGTGCAGCTCCAAGACCTTGCCGGTGCCGTTGAAGTAGACCTGGGTGAACATGTAGTAGCGGGCGAGAACTAGCGCTTCGAGCGCGTGGACGCCGCCGCCTTCGACCCCGATTCCCCAGTCTCCCGACGAGTTTTGGAGGGGGACGACGGTGTCGAGGAGCCGTTCGAGGTCATAGCTGCCGTAGCGCACGCCGCAAAAGAGGCTGTCGCGCAGCAGGTAGTCCATCTTGTCGACGTCCAATTCTCCCGAGATCACCTGCGCGAGCAGCCGTCCCACTGGATCTCCCTCGCCGGCCAGGAGGTCGGCGACCTGCCCCGGTTCGAGGCCGCCGCCAAAACGTTCGAACGCCTCTACGACCTCCGGTAGGAAGAGCAGCCGGCGGGTCATCTCTTCGTGGTCGATTCGATCCTCGAAGAGATCCTCGGCGGAATGGCTGAACGGCGCGTGGCCAATGTCGTGGAGCAGAGCGGCGGCGCGAACCAGCCGCCGTTCGTGGGCATCCGTGGCCACGGGGAGCAAGCCTTCGGATTTGGCGGCCAGGGTGTCATACATCCGTCCGGCTAGCTCCATCGCCCCCAAGACATGGCTGAACCGGCTGTGCTCCGCGCCCGGAAAGACCAGATGGGCCAGCCCGAGTTGGTGGATGCAGCGCAATCTTTGCACCGGTGCACTGTTGATCAAGGCGGCTTCGAGCGGGTCGGCGCGAACGAAACCATGGACGGGGTCGCGCAGCGATAGTAGAGGTTGCATAGGTTGAGCTCGGGAAGGCTAGTTGCTGCCGGGAGTATCGGCGAGGTGGCGGTAAGGCCGCAAGAAATCGAGGGCCTCGCGCCGGCTCCGTAGGATCTGGGCGAGGTGGATGGCGCGCTGTGGCAGAGCGTCGTTGAGTAAGGCGAGTTTGCGCAGTACGGGTAGGTCCAGTTCGGCGGCGATACCGTTCACTAGACGCTCGAAGGAGCGCGGATCGCCTGGGGTTTCGACGCGAATTTGGCTAGAGAGCTCCGTCGGATCGACCGGGAAGCGGTCGCCAATCTCGTTGGCCAGTCCCACCACCAGTTCGGTCAAGTCACGGCGTAGAGCGACGATCCCCGGAGTGCGTTCGTCGAGCCATGGCTCGTTGATCGCGGCTACCCAGGCTTGTCGGTAGCTGGAGCCGCCAATTTCGCGCTGTACCCGAAAGCGGAACTCGCCGCGTAGAACGATGTTGGAACAACCGTCGGGGAGAGGATCGACTTCAATCAGGCGGCCGGCGGTGCCGGCGGGGTAGATGTCCGGTTCGCTCAAGCGGGAGCTGAGCGGTCGAGTTAAGACCATGCCGATGCGTCGCTGCGCCGGTTCCAGAGCGAGGAGATCTTGGATCAACTCGCGGTAGCGCGGCTCAAAGATGTGCAGGCGTAGTCTGGTGCCGGGGAAATGGACGACATTCGGTAGCGGGAGCAAGGGAACACGGGTGGAAGTGTCGTCGGTGGCCATCTTGGGGCAAGAGTAACAGTTGAGTTTCTTGGGGGTGTCTAGTGGGTGTTTCTGGGTATCGCTTTGAACCATGGGCGCTGCCCGCTGGGGGTCGAGTCCGTCTCTCCCGCGCAGTGGCCGGGCGGCTGCGGGACTGGATGGTTGCACTACGAGTCGGCTCGTTCCGGGCGCCCGCACAACTCGCCTGGCGGCTCAGACAGGTACGGGCGCTGATCCTCCACGAGCCGATTCGTGCCCTCCGAC
>QIHU01000151.1 GCA_003231035.1 Acidobacteriota bacterium | reverse complement strand
GACCTGTTCTGGACTCAGCGGCTTGGCCTGCCAGCTGCGTTGGCTCTTGACGAAGATCTGGATCGCCTCGCAGCCCAGCTCTTCGCCATGCGCGAAGGCTCTCTCCAGCCCTCCGGCCACCGAGACGTGGGCCCCGAGAGGTGGGGTGTTACTTGTGGATGGGGTCGTCATCGGCGCATCATAGCTCGACCGTCCGGCACCGGCTGTCACCCAATTCCACCGAATCCAGCACTGGGCTGCTAAACTGCCCGATAAAATCCTGGTTTTTTGTGGCTATGGCGGCCTCCTCTTCCTCATCTTGGGGCTGACTTCCTACTTTGCGTTCAGCCTATTTGTGCGCTCGGGTGTGACCCGATCCCCCGATCTCGCCGGCTTGCCTCGCGAAGAGGCCATCGAAACCCTCAAGAGCCAAGGCTTGGGCTGGAACTTCGACTCCGAAGGGCGCTACTCCGAAGAGATTCCCGCAGGCCATGTGGTGCAACAGCGACCCTCTTCGGGCGCCCTGGTCAAGCGCGGCAGCTCGGTACTCGCCGTGCTCTCTCTCGGTCCCCAGCAGCTACAAGTACCTGACCTCCGTGGCCACGCCTTGCCCTCGGCACAAGTTGCCTTGGCCGCCGCCGGGCTCAGCCTTGGGCGCATCCTGCGGGTGCGTAGCGGGCAGGGAAAACCGGGATCCGTAATCGAACAACGACCCGAAGCGGCGACCACCGTCTCTCCAGCGGAGAAAGTCGACCTCCTGGTAGCCCTCGCGACAACCGCCGACGCCTACTTGATGCCCGACCTGATCTATCGCGACTATGAGAGAGTACGCCGTTATTTCGAGGGCCGAGGATTCCGCGTTGGAAGCGTTCGGTTCGAACCCTACGCGGGGATCGCACCCGGTGTGATTTTGCGTCAATTTCCTTTGCCCGGACATCCTGTCAGCCAACGCGACGCACTCTCGCTAGTCGTCGCCGCACCAGCCGGAGGCTGAATCATGCGCTTTGCCCCGTCCATTCTCGCCGCCGACTTGGCGGACTTGGCCAGTGCCTTGCAAGTCTGTGAGAGCGCCGATGCGGATTTCATCCATTTTGACGTCATGGATGGCCACTTCGTACCCAACCTCACCTTTGGAGCTCCCGTCGCGCGAGCACTAGCTCAACGCACCTCAATACCGTTGGACGTTCATTTGATGGTTTCCGATCCACGCTCCATGCTCGACGACTACCTCGACGCCGGCTGTGCCCGCATCGCCGTGCACTGGGAAGCGGCGGTGCATCTCGACGGGCTGCTCACCCACATCCGCAACGCCGATGCCCGTGCCGGGGTGGCGATCAATCCAGCGACGCCGGTCGAAGCGCTGTCCGCGGTGCTTCCCATTGTCGACTTCGTCGTCTTGATGTCGGTCAACCCCGGTTTCGGCGGCCAACCGTTCATCGAACGCTCGATCGCCAAAGTGGCGCGCCTGCACCAACTGATTGAACGCGCCGGCCACGAAGTCGAGATCGAAGTCGACGGCGGTGTCGACACTCCGAACATTGCTGCCTTGTCGCGCGCCGGAGCTGCGACCTTCGTCGTGGGCTCCGCCTTCTTCGGCAGCTCAGATCCTGTGACCAAGGCCGCCGAGTTACGCCGCGCGGTCGCGGAGGCTTCATGATGCTTTACTCCAACCGGCGAACATTTTTCGCCCCCTCGCGGGCTTGGGCTTGGCCCTTAATGACCCTGCTCCTGACCACGGTCGCCTGCACCGGTCGGACCCGTGAGGACCCGATCCTGCAACTTTCAGCAGTCGAGGCCCTGGAAGCCGGCAAAGAGCTGATGGCGCAAGAAAAGTACCTGCGCGCACGCCCGTACTTGACCCACGCCTTCGAGGTCGAGCCCAACACGGTGACCGGGCGCGAAGGGTTGTTGCTGGCGGCCGATTCCTACTTCCTGGAAGGAAACCGGGCCGCCTACATCCAGTCTGAAGCGAAATTCCGTGACTTCCTCAACCGATTCCCCACCAGCGACCGAGCCGCCTACGCCCACTTCCAACGCGCCAACAGCCTGGCGCGGCAAATGGAACGGCCTGACCGCGACCAGAAAACGACTCGCAAGGCGCTGGAGACCTTCCAAGAGCTGATGCGACTCTATCCGACCAGCGAGTATGCAGCTCAGGCGCGGGAACAGATCCAGGTCGTGCGTGCAAACTTGGCCGAGCACGAGTATGTGGTCGCCCGTTTCTACTACCGCTTCAAACTGCCCCGGGCGGCAGTCGGGCGGCTGGAGAAACTACTCGAGAACTTCCCCGACTACGGGGAAAAAGACAAGGTGCTCTTCGAACTCGGCCAATCCTACGCGGCGCTGAAGCAGGCCGACAAAGCGAACTCGACCTTCGATCGGCTCAAACTCCAGTTCCCGGATAGCCCGTTGATCGAAGAGATCCCCGTCGTGGCCCTACCACCGATCGAAACCAAGCCAGCAGCGAGCGCAACCCCTCCCGCCGCGGCCGCGGGTAGCGATGAGAGTGGGCCCCGATGAAGCGGCCAGCACTCCTCATCACCCTGGCCCTGGTCTCGACGCTGACTCTGGGAATGGGTGGCTGTGCGAGTGGCCGTAACCTCTTGCGCCCAGACAAGGAATCGGCCGATCAAATACAACGACTCAAGAGCCGGATTACAGACCTTCAGCGTCAAGTCCGAGTCAACGAGGTGGAACTGAGGCGTCTGCGCGAGCGAATGAGCCAAATCGAAGGTCGCACCACCCATTCGGCCCGGCCAAGAGCGGCCGGCGCCAACGGCTCCTCGCCGCCCCCCACCGACTCGGGCCCCAGTCCTGAACCGATCGCGCCCCCCGCCTATGTCCCGCCGGCCAACTCGCGGGTGGACCCACCCGCACCGCGAGGGTTGGATTCGCCGCGCACCGTTGCCATCGAGGAAAACGACTTGGAGCTACCTCCCAGCGCCGCCCAAGAAGGCTCTCCTTTGGCCCCGCCGCCACCGATGGCCAACTCTGAGGCCCCCCCCCGGGTCGAGCCACTGCCGGCCGAAGGTCAAACCTTGTACGACCGTGGCTACGCACAGCACAACGAGGGCCGCTATATCGACGCCGAAGCCACCTTTCAGCAGTTCTTGCAGGCCTACCCACACACCCAGCTCTCCGACAACGCTCAGTACTGGATCGGCGAAGCCCGTTTGGCCCGCGGCGACAACCGCGGCGCTCTGGCGGCCTTCTTTGAAACGGTGGAGAAGTTCCCGCGGGGCAACAAGGTTCCAGACGCTCTGCTCAAGGCCGCCCGCTGTTTGCGAGTCACCGGCGACCGCGGTGGCTCGCGCATGACCTACGACGAGCTAGTGCGCCGCTTCCCCAACACCCGAGCGGCAGCCGTCGCCGAAGAAGAGCGGCGGAAGCTACCCTAGTGTCCTAAGACCTGCTCTCTCCCTTCAAGTAGTACTTGAAGATCAGCGCCCTAAGTCTTGACAACTGAGGCCGGAGGGGATACCTTGGTAAATAGAGACTTCACTATAGAATCGCTCGAATCTCGACGAGCCCTCGCTCGGCCTCAGGAGATGATCTCGATGGTCCAACGGACGTTCTTCATCGCCCAGATCTTGTTGCTTCTCGCAAGCAGCGCTTTTGCCCATCAACCACCGCGCACCCTGCACCAAGTCGAGGGTCGCTGGACCGCCTGGGATCCGCCTGCCTACGCCCAAGATTCGACCTCACAGATCTACACCATCGCCCCCGGAGACACCCTCTGGGACCTTGCGCAACAGTTCTATGGCGACGCCTACCTGTGGCCACAGCTGTGGGAGAACAACCGCTACATTCTGGACGCCCAGTGGATCTATCCTGGCGATCCGCTGGTGATCGGAGTCGAGGTCGAGTCCGCCGACAATCTCGCCGCGCTGGATGTCGACACCGGCTCCATGGCCGAAGACGATGTTGTGCAAGAGCCCGATGATCGGATCCTCGGACCCGACGAAGGGCTGAGAGGGCCGGTACCGCTCGGCACTCAGACCGACATCTACTGCAGCGGCTTCATCGGAGCCGAGGACGAGAGTTTTCCAGTCTCGATCATCGGCTCTGAGTACGAGAATTTGACCCCTCGCCTGGATGGCCGCGAGACCTTCTTGCAAGGGAGTTTTGGCGCCACCGACACGATCAAGTACGGAATGGCCACTGGCGATATCGTCTACCTCGATGGCGGGCGGGCCGGAGGAATGGAGATCGGCGCCCTGTTCACCATCGTCGAACCGGGCCGCCAAGTCCATCACCCGGCAACCAAAGAGACGGTCGGAAAGCTGTACAGCTACTTAGGGCGCGTCCGCGTCTTGTCGGTGCAAGAAGAGACCGCCATCGCCGAGATCGTTCACAGTTGCGATCCGGTGATCGTCGGCGCGAAGTTGAGGCCCTTCGAGCCCGAGCCGGTCCCCTTGGCGCGCATGGGGCGGATGCGTCCCATCAACTACCCGACGGCAGCCGAGAACCTAGTGGGAGCGCCGGTCGTCCTGATGTCGCACGACGACATCGTTTCGCTGGGCCAAGACCACGTGGTCTTTATCGACCGTGGCGCCGAACAGGAAGTGAGTCCTGGCGACATCTTCACCATCTATCGGCGCAACCGCAAGCCCGGCTTGCCGCCGGTGATTATCGGTGAGCTGGGAGTGCTCTCCGTCCATGACAACTCCTCCGTGGCGCGGATCATCTCCTCACGCCATACGGTCTACGTCGGCGACGTGCTCGAACTGAAGTGAGGTTTCGACTTTCCGGCCATCCGGCCCCAGCGGATTTCATTGAGCGCCCGGCTTTGGGCGCTTTCTCGATGGAGTTGTCCCGTCGTCCCTAGAAGAGATCTGTTGCTGGTCATGGTAACCTGATGGCTAATTTTCGAGCTGTAAGAGCCCACGGTGGTACTGGCTGGGTCAAGAGAATCGCGAATGGCGGAAGACAAACTGAGTCGACAACTGGCGAAGATCGTCAAGGTTCTGGTGGAAAAGGGCATCCTGCTTGAGCAGGCGCGATGTGAATTCGAGAAACAGTTCATTCTCGAGGCGCTGCGCAGCCACCAGGGCAATCTGGGCCAATCGGCAAAGGCGCTGGGTATTCATCGCAACACCCTTCGCAACAAGATCTCCACTCTGGGAATTGATATGAACCGCTTGCGCGAAGAAGGCCACCGCCAACCGGGTCGATAGCCCAAGCCTCCCCGCGCTGGTC
Organism: Acidobacteriota bacterium; assembly: GCA_003231035.1. Lineage (GTDB taxonomy): Bacteria > Acidobacteriota > Thermoanaerobaculia > Multivoradales > SZUA-115 > SZUA-115. The sequence continues at coordinate 4,594 of QIHU01000151.1, read as the reverse complement.
CCTCAAATTTGGCGCCATTGCGCGAAAATGCGCTCTTCTTGTGGCTGATGGCACAGAACTCGCACCTTCGCAGAGAAACCACGGGGCCTGTCGGGATGAAACCTGACAGACGCCGTTTTTTGTAGCCACCGGGCGCGCCCCTTTGCCATTACTTACGCCGAAATGGCCCGGTCACGCAGAAGAAACACTGCAAAAAACCAGGAGTCATAGCGATATGAGCATAAAAACTGGCCGGAACATTTGGGTCGGCCTCGTTGCGACCTTTTGCCTCGTTTTCACCCTTGTCAGTTCGCCTTCGGACCCGGCCACCCCGGAGAGGCCGATCGAGCACTTGGACCCCGAAGAGGTCTTGCTCCTCGGCGAGCTGGTCGAGTGGATTACCGGAACCCCGGCTGAAGGGGGCCGATTTCACGCCTTCGGTGCCGACGATCTGTCGACAGCGATTCGTTCCAAGGCACGGAGTTTCGAACTCTTCCGCCGCTACAACGGCACCGAGGCCAGTCGCAAGCTCCTGCGCCAGGTGCCCTACGGCGACGCCATCTATCGCAGCGCGCGTCGGCATGAGATCGACAGCCTGCTCTTGGCAGCAGTGGTGGAAGTCGAATCGGGTTTCCAACCCGCGGTGATTTCGCCGGCTGGAGCCGTGGGCTTGACCCAATTGATGCCAGAAACGGCGCAATGGCTCGGTTCCGAGGATCCGGCCAATCCCGAGTCCAACTTGGACGGCGGTGCCCGCTATCTGCGCTGGCTACTCAACGAATACGACGGCGACTTGGAGTTGGCTCTGGCCGGTTACAACGCCGGCCCAGGCAATGTGCAGCGCTTCGGCGGCGTTCCGCCCTTCCACGAGACTCGCACTTACGTCGATCGGGTTCTCGGCGTCTACCTCGACCACCACCAAGAAGTTTGGCGCAAGTCCGGCCCCAGCAAGTTCAGGGCGCTGGCCGGAGTGAGTTAACTCTCGTTCGACTTGTCGGAGCTCTCAGGAAGCTTGTCGCGATCGGTGTCATCGCGAATGCCCGATTTGAAGTTGCGGATCCCTTCGCCCAGCCCCTTGCCCAGCATGGGGAGCTTCGAGGCACCAAAAATGAGAACCACGATCGCCAAGATGACCATCAACTCCGCCATACCCAGTCCGGCGATCGCTACTACCAGTGAGGCTTCCATGACCTGTCTCCTAGGTGGTGAGGCTTTCCGCGTTGCGCAGGGCGCTCGCCACCGCTTTCGTTAGGCTGAGTCTACCTTAACTTATTGCCGTGCCGCCGCTGCCCAGCGGTGCGAGACGAGGGCGAATAGAGACTCTTGCTCAGGCAGTTGCCCCAGATGGAATAGTGTTCGACCCAGGGTCGGTGCGATCAAAGGGATGTGACGCTTGAAGCCACGCCGGGCGAAAGCGGCGTAGCTACCCACCGCCTTGAGGGTCCGCTGCGCCGCAGCGCGGTGGTAGTCGAGGTAGGGAGGCTCCCCGCCGAAGGCCAGTTTGAGCAGATGGTGCTCCGTTTGCCTGGGTGGAAAGAGGCTGTCATTCAACAACGAAGCGAGGTCATAGCCCGGGGGACCCATGCGAAGGTCCTGGTGGTCGAGCACCGCCAGGGAGGGTAGGCCGGCGTTCGCGGGACCGATCGGGACTAGATTTCGCACCATCAGATCACGGTGACACGGGACCGCCCGCGCCTCACCCAGGCGGGTGCATAGCTGGTCGAGAGATGCTTCGATTCGAGACCGCTCGGCCCCTTCGCCCAAGAGACCTTCCGGGCGCAAGAAGACCTCGTAGGTCTGATCCAGCTCCTTGCTCAGGAGATCATGATTCAGGGGCGGGCTCAGCTCCGCTACCTGGTCCGTCGGCAGGGTCGCGATTCGGCGCGAAACCTCGACCGCGGACTCGAAGTAGGTCGCAAGCTGGTTCCACTGGGTCGTAGGCTGGTCATACAGGGTTTCAGGGCCCAGGTCTTCGAGCAGCATCCAGCCCCGGTTACAGCGCATCTCGAGGATCCGTGGCACCCGAATCGCCAAACCGGTCAGCAGGCGACTGGTCCGTGCAAACCGTTCGCAGACCGCCCGCTGCGAGGCGGGGTACGTGGCGAGCACCACCGTGGCTCCGCCTTCGGTTTCGAAGCGCGCGTAGGTGCGCCGTGAAATATCCCCGGTCAACGCGGTTCGTGTTGGAGCGAGAACCCCGCAGTCGCTCAGCCAGCGCTCCAGGGTGAGTTCTCTTGCTGCCGAGTCCTGCCGCCGCGACATGCCGCCGAGGCTAGCACGGTAGCCGAGAACGGAGAGACGAAATCCTCTTCCTAATGTGCGCTTCCTTGCCCAATTGACCGTTGTTTGACACCCTCCGGGGGCCGGGTCATAATCAATTTCAGTCGCTCCTAAGAGATCCCGTATGGCGAATCAAGACCAAACCCTCCGCCACATGCTCCGTGATTTGGGCCGTGCTTTATCAGACGCCATCTCCGACTCCTCGGAAGTCAACGACACGCTGCGCAAGATTCGCCGCGAGGGCTACTCTCTGCACCTTCTACTCGACTGCAAGCGGGAAGATGAAAAGCACGATCCGCTACCGCTCGAGAGTTCCGTCGTGGATGCATCAGACCCTCGATTTCAGATCAACGCCGTCGATTTGTCCTTCCTGCGCTCGATCGGAATCGACCCCACTCGCCGGATGCGAACCCCTCGTTTTCGGCGGCGCAATAGCTGAAGCGACGGCTGGCGCGGCCCAGCGCGGTAGTCCTCCAAGAGCCCACCGCCGTGGTGTTCAATGAGTGATTCTAGACCTGGTGCCGAGCAGCGGCGCAACCTGTTCGCCCTCTCCAGGGCCGACTTCGACCGCGCGCTCGCTACCTTCATCGATCGCCCTTACCGGCTCAACCAGATCTATCTCGCGCTCCACAGACGTGGCGTGGAAGACATCCACGAGATGACCGAGTTGAGCTTAGCGCTGCGCGCCGAACTCTCGCGCCACTTTTACGTCGCGACGCCACGGATCACCGAGCGCCAGCGCAGCGCGGACGGTACCTGCAAATACCTATTGCGCCTGCATGATGGAGCGACTATCGAAGCCGTCGACATTCCCAGCGATGGGCGGCGCACGCTGTGTATCTCTAGCCAAGCCGGCTGTGCGTTGGCTTGCACCTTCTGCGTCACCGGTTACTGGGGCGCTGGTCGCGACTTGAGCATGGGCGAAATTCTGGCCCAAGTTCGCCTGATCAACCGCGAAGCCGGCACCACCCCCTCGTCTCCGGCACCCAATATCGTCTTCATGGGCATGGGTGAACCTTTGCTCAATTTGCAAGCGGTCGGCGAGGCGCTCGAGGTCCTCACCCCATCGACTTCTTGGAAGCGGATTACCGTTTCGACCGTAGGGATCATCCCGGCGATCGAAACCATGGCCACTTGGCGCCGACGCCCGAACTTGGCGATTTCCCTGCACGCCCCTGACGATCAACGGCGTAGCCAGATCATGCCGATCAACCAGACCTACCCTCTGGCCGAGCTTCTCGCCTGCTTACGACGCTACCCGCTCGAACGAGGCCGCAAGATCACCATCGAGTACCTCTTGATCCGCCACTTCAACGACAGTCTGGAAGACGCGGATCAAACCGCCCTCCTGTTGCGCGGCTTGCGAGCCAAGGTCAACCTAATTCCGGTCAACCCCGACTCCGTCCTCGACGAGACGATGATTCCGCCGGATGCGGCGACCGTCGAACGGTTCAAGAATCGGCTCAACCAGCGCGGCCTGTTCACCACCGTGCGCCAACGCCGCGGTGACGAGGTGCACGGCGCCTGTGGTCAACTGCGCGCCTTCGGCACCAAGGCACATGGGGTGCGAGCTCGACAGGAGCCAGGGGCAAAGCCGGTCAGCGAGCCCAGATAAGGGCGACGTTGCGCCCCCCTCCTGGCCCTTGGCGACGATAGCTGTGTAGGTGATCCGGATTGCAGCGAGTGCAGACCTCGAGGCGACGAATCTCCCGAACCCCGGCCACCCGCAACTGGCGCTCGGCGGCACCTTGCAAGTCGAGGTGTGGCTTGCCGGTCGCCCCTTCCTCAACCAGGGTGGAGTCGCCGCCGGCCGCCGCCACGACGGCATCCGCCACCTCCGAGCCAACCTCATAGCAACAGGCGCCGATCGCCGGCCCAATCCAGGCGACGAGGTCCACTCCCTCCTTCGCCGGGGTGCCCACACCGTCCGGGATTCGAGCGATCGTCGCGCGCAACCTATCCACCGCCTTGGGTACCACTCCGGCCGCCAACCCACGCCATCCGGCGTGCACCGCCGCCCAACCCCTGGCTTGTCGACGATCCGCCAACAGCACGGGCACACAGTCCGCGGTGACCAGGGTCAAGGCCAAACCTCGCTGCGCGGTGACCAAAGCGTCTCCGGAGCCACAGCAACCCGAGACGCCCGAAAGAACCCGCGCGGAGTGAATCTGCCGCGCCCATGCAGTGTCTAGCTCCACCTCCCCGAGGGCTGAGAGAACCGCTGCCGGCGCCACCTTCTCCTCCCGCGGAAAACCAGTCCCCACAAAGCGCACCTCGATACCCGCGTTCGCGTCGGACCACACGGTGTAGCCGCCAAACACGGTGTAGCCGCCAA